>JAFXSU010000228.1 GCA_017525435.1 Victivallales bacterium | reverse complement strand
TCTGCGGAGATTCCCTTTGCGTTGCGCTACCACTATGCCAAGATTGGCGATGCGGGCAGTCATGGCAAGCCTTTGTGGAGTGGTGCCGAAGCTGGCAAATGGACAATGGACTATGATGCGGCGGTGGAGTGGTCGGCGGCGAACGTGAAGCCTTTCCTGCTCTATTTTGGCGGCTGTACTTGGTGTCCGTCCTGTGTGAGCTTTGAACACCTGGTTGTCGAGACCACTGGCTTCAAAGGGGCCACTAAGAATCTGCCGATGGTAATGCTGGACAACCGTCGGCGTGGCGAGGTCACCGGGCCGACCTTACTCTATGCACCAGACTACCAGATGTATGTCCAATCGGTTGCTGCCACTGTGGATGTGGAGGAGAAATTGCGGGCGAACAAGCAGCTTCAGACCACTTTCCAGGAACCGGGGAAGATAAGGGTCAATTATCCTTCCATGTTGCTCTGCCAGGGAAACGATGACGGCTCCGTGCGAGTGATTTCCCGTGTGGACTTGGAAAATTACTACCCCTATGGTATTTTTTACAGTCCCGTTGGCACCGATTTCAGTGCCTTTGGAGCGACGACCATGGCAAAACTCATGGCGTTGCTTGACGATCCCTACGAGGAATCGGACAATTATGCATCGACGACGCAGGTCGTCCTGAGGCTGAGCGATGATGTGGCCGGCGTCGAATGGGCGGCGAAAATCGGCGGCTATGACACCACTGACTGGCGTCTCCTGCATCTGGACTCCTCGCACAGTTGGCGTTTCGCTGTGGCAGGCGATGATTTTGATTCCGCCGCCACGGTCACCATCGGTCTCTACGATGAGCTGGGGACTGGGGCCGCCGACGGCAATCTGCTTGCCATAAAGGTGGGAACCGGAGCGGCACTTCCGTACCTGGATTTCGTGCCTGATGAGTTTCGCTCTGACACAGATTGGAATTGTCGGCTGAAGATCTCGGTTGACGGGCAGGATTCTCCTGTGGATTACACCTTGGTGTGCAGCGACAGTAACCAAGTGTCGTATGAAATCGCCTTCTCGCAACCGGTCTTCTATGCGCGGGCCTGTGAAGGTAGTACTCAGATAACTGCTACATGGTCGCGTCTTCAGCAAACTGTATTGGAAGGACAGGTCGAATTGGAGTCTGATGGCGTGGGTGTGACAGAGACCACTTACTCATTCGGCGCGGGAAACGAAGCGACAGATGGCGTGTTGCACATGACTGTCTTGGTGCCATCGATTGCCGGGGAGAAGGGGGAAGCCGTTGAGGGTACTGTGACACTGGTCCCGGCGGAAGCCAATGGAAATTGTTGTGTCAAGGCTCCAGCGACCGCAACCATCAAGACTTTTGCCTTGCCCGGTTTTGCCGAGTATCGGAATGGAGACACGGTGGAGATACCATTAGAACTGGGAGTGCCGATGGAAAAGCGCATTGCGTTTGTCAATGGCGTGACTGACGACACTGGGTTCATCTTGTCGAATATGCTTCCTGATGGTATTTCCATGCAACTGGTGCGTGGAACGCAGGCTGGTTTGGGAGAATTGGTGATTTACGGAACACCTACGAGGATGCCAACGGAGACTCAGACCGTAGTTGCCCAATTGCGGACTTCCGAAAATCCATCTCATTCTGGCGCCATTTTGCTAATTGTCTTCAAGACCAATGAGATGGAATCGGTTAATCCAGTTGCAGCGAGGACAAACAACTACAGCGGGTACATTTTTGATTCAAAAGACGGACAGGTCACGGGGGCATTCTCCCTGAGTCGCCAGGTGGATTGGAATTTCGCGGTCACGGCCTCTTTCATCGACGCCGTGGAACCTGTTATTGGCACGGCGCCTGCCTGGGAATTGCTTGCCGACAACAGCGTCCAGACAACCGTCGATTTGAATGGAGAGAAGCTGGAATTGACGCTTTCCCAGGCCGGTGTCGGCACCGGGACATACGGTGGGAAGCAGGTTTCTTTCCTGCCTGTCATGGATGTTGCAATGGTGGCGGCGGAATATGCCGGTACCTACAATGTCTCGCTGGAGTCCAGCCATCCCGCCTACCAGGGCTACGGCTGGCTGGTGGTGGAGATTGACGGAGAGGGCCTGGTCACCTATACGGGCAAATTGCCGGACGGGATGAATGTCGTGAAGCGAACCACGCATCTGGTCGAGGAGCACGACAACGGTGTCTTCACTGTCGTTGCCTTTGACGGGAGCGATTTTGTTAGCGGGCGTGCCCAGATTACCCCTAGGTCGCAGCGTGAGGATGGCGAGCCGTGCGTCTCTGCAGGTGTCGGTGACGACTATGTGTTCTGCTGGCATGACGCTGCAGGTGGCATCTATCGTTTGTCTCCTTGCGGTTCTGGATATGACCGCGAAACCAAGAAAATCATGGCGCAGATAAAAAACCACGAGGGTGAAAACTACGAAAAATTGTTCTTCTATGCTTTGACTATGCCATACGCGACGGATGTCCCTGAGAGCTATCCGGATGGCATCTGCCCGCAGCTACTTCCGGCCGGTGTCGAAATTGTTGAGGCAGACGATGGCGGAGCCTTCATGGTTGCGGATTACGACGGGCAAGCCGCAAGACCATACAAGGATTTGGCAATTGACATTTCCTTCGATGACAAGGGGCTTCTTGAAGGATTCTTCAACGTCTTTGACGCTGTCACCGGCTTGCCATCCCAGTTGACTTTCAAGGGAATCCTGACGCCAATTCCCGCCAGTTGCTGCTCGGCGGGGCCGGAGGCGCTTGGCTACGGGACAATTCTCAGCAACGACGGTATGCGGTCCTGGCCGGTGCGCATTGTTCCGGACCGCTATGACGGACCGATGCTGAGGGCTCCGACCATCAGCACAACGACGACCATCGTGACTGCCACTGGCGCAGAGGACGGCAAACTGTGCACCTATGTGCTCTTGAACAAAGAGGGGACCATCCAGGCTATTGCGGCCGATGGCATCTTCCCCTGGCGTGACCTTGAGACCCCGGGAAGCTATTCTGTCGCCGTTGTCGCCAATGGAATGATTGGCGGAAGTGTTCCGATGGTGACAACAACGACCACTTTCGTCATTGAGTTGGCGGATGGTGATACCTTTGATGTTGGCGAGGAGGATGATGTAAGTCGGGGATGGCTGGCCTGGACCATGCCGACGAGCGGGATGGTGCTGGATGGCATACCTGTTGAAGCTCCCAACAATGCGAAGGCTGGCACGGTTTCTCCGATCTTCATCGTCTTTGCATATCCAGAAGGAGCCACGGCACCGGTTCGCATTACGGACTGGAGCGAATTGGAACCGGGCCAAGCCTTCTGGGTGTATTTCAATAAGGCGGCCGTCGGCACCTCGAAGACTCTGGTTTCGGAGGAAGGCGTGAAAGTTGTCGAAATTGATGCTGTGGTCCCAAGAGAGGCTAGCGGCGAGTTTGTCTTCCAGCGGGCCCCGGAGCCATTGCTTGAAGGTGTACAATTCTGGAATTGGAATGGTGATGTTTACCGACGGGACACCGAGGGGATTGGCTGGTTACAGAATGCTGAATAATAATTGCATAACATGTTGATAATTGGTATTTAAAATCTTAAGTTTTTGTTCTGTTCCCTACGAAGGCACCCACTTACACCACAAACTAGATTTCAAGCCATTTTCACTCGATAGACATAGCGTTTTTTACTTTAAGCATTAGGCTTTAAGCAAAAAGTTCAGGTAAGTGCCCTTGCGGGGGATAAAGCGAATTTCAATTGTTATCAAATGTCCAATTCCCTTCCCATTGCGGAGGTCGCCTTTAATCTGGCGACGGGTCGTGGCTTCGACTATGAAATTCCAGTGGAGCTTCGGGGAAGGGTGATGGCGGGAAGTCGCGTGACGGCGTTGTTCCGAGGCCAGCAAAAGAGTGGATATGTGGTTCGCCTGAAGGAAGTTTCGGAGTTCCCCCAATTGGAGAAGATTCAGGCACTGGAGGACGCTTCTCGCCAGATTTCCGCACCGCTGCTGAAGTTGGGGGATTGGATTAGCGACTACTATTGTGCATCGCACGAGGCGGTGGTCTGGAATCTCCTGCCCGCCGTCGTCCGCAAGGGCGAGATGCAGCACCGCGAAGCACTCTATCTTGACCGTGCCCCGAAAGCGCAGGATTTGGGTAGCGACGAGTTCCTGAAGCTCACGCCCAAACGCCAGGCGGTCCTGAAGACTTTTCTGAAACTCGGCGGGTCGCTGCCCGCCAAGGAGGCGCTGGGTGCGGTGGACGCCAGTTCTTCGGTGATTGACGCACTGGTGGAGGACGGCTGGCTCCTGAAGGTGAAGCGCGTGCAGGAACGCGACCCCTTTGCAAATCTTCAGGTGATGCCAGACCAGCCCAAGTCGCTCACCAAGAGACAGAAAAAGGCGCTGGATGCGGTGATCGAGGAGATTGATGCCACGAAGCCGAAGCCGATTCTGCTCTTCGGCGTGACTGGCTCCGGCAAGACCGAGGTCTTCCTCCAGGCCATTGCGCACTGCCGTGAATTGGGCAAGGACGCCATTGTGCTGGTGCCGGAAATCTCCTTGACGCCACAGACGGTCACGCGCTTCCGCGCGCGCTTCGGCGACCAGGTGTCCGTCCTGCACAGCGGGTTGTCCGATGGACAGCGCTTTGACGAATGGACGAAGATCAACTCCGGGCGAACCCACATCGCCGTTGGCGCGCGCTCCGCACTCTTCGCGCCATTCCGAAATCTTGGACTGATTGTGGTGGACGAGGAGCACGAAACCACCTACAAGCAGGATACCAACCCGCACTACAATGCACGCGACGTCGCGGTGGTGCGCGGTGCTCTGGAGCATTGCGCGGTGCTGTTGGGCTCCGCCACGCCGTCGCTGGAGTCCTACCACAACTGTCTGGTGGGGAAATATCGTCTGGTGGAGATGCCGGAGCGCATCGACGACCATCCGCTGCCACCCATCGAGCTGGTGGACATGCATCAGGACTCCGCTCATCTCAAGGACGAGCGGAAGGCGAGTTTCTTCTCGCGGCGTCTGGAGGAGCTAATCCACGACCGCCTGGCAAAGCACGAACAGATTATCATCTTCTTGAACCGCAGGGGATTCTCAACGCAATTGACTTGTCCGCAGTGCGGCTATACCGCCAGTTGCGACAACTGTTCGGTGACCTACACCTACCACCGAAAGGCGGAGAAGCTGATCTGCCATCTTTGTCAGTCGCAGCTGGATGCACCGAAGAAATGCCCGCAGTGCGGAAGCGATGAGATTCGCTATGGCGGCTATGGCACGGAGCGCGTCGAGGCGGTCACGCGAGCGTGTTTTCCGGAGGCAATGGTCGCACGAATGGACTCGGATACGATGTCCTCTGCGGAGTCCTACCGCAAGGTGCTGGATGCCTTCCGCGCCCGCAAGATCGACATCCTGATCGGCACGCAGATGATTGCCAAGGGGCTGGATTTCCCGAATGTGACGCTGGTGGGCATCATCCATGCGGACATCGGATTGAATGTGCCGGACTTCCGTTCGGCCGAGCGCACATTTGATCTGATTACCCAGGTCGCCGGCCGTGCCGGGCGGGGCGAGGTCCCTGGACGGGTGATTGTACAGACTTGCACGCCGGGCAACTATGCGCTGACCTGTGCCCAGCGGCAGGACTTCAAGGATTTCTATGCGCAGGAGACGCCTGCCCGCGAGACGCTGGGCTTCCCGCCGTTTACGCATTTGGTGCTGCTGCAGTTCAAGTCGCCCGACGAAGCGAAGACCGCCTCTTCCGCCACGCATTTCATGGAGGTGCTTCAGCCACTCCTGCGACCGGAGGTACAGGTGATTGGGCCAATGCCGGCACCAATCGCCAAAATCGCGAAATTCTATCGTTACCAGATATTGCTGCGGGCGGCCGATGTGCGCGGGATGGTGTCGTCGATTCGCATCGCCATGGCACAGGTGCCTCCGGCGGAATTGCGCCGCGTGCCTATTGATATTGATGTGGATCCTAGATTTTTACAATAGTACCCCCTGCCTGCATTTTGCCTCGTGCCTGTTCTGCATAGCCTCGCTCGCCGTACGCCGAAACAATTTTGTAAAAAGTACAATTTTGTGCAACAATCTGCGAATCAGATATTATCTTATCGACATGCGCAAAATCTTCCTAATCTTGATTGTTGCCTGCTTGACGGGCTGTGTGGACCCTGGGTATCAGCCGCCGCAACGGCCGTTGGCGTATATGTATCCGACATTGATGCCTGGCACGCAGTTGCGTGAATTGAAGGCGGTGGAGGTCACAGTCGCAGTGCTTCGCGAAAATCTGAAGACACTTGGTCTTTGGGAACCACTGGTGGCGGCTGGATTGACTGAAACCGAACTGACGACGGTGGTGCGCAGCCTCGCACATCGAGGCTATGCGGAACTGGACGCACGCCGTACGAAATCACAGGTACGTTGGGTGGCATTCCTTGGGCTGTCGGATGGACGACTGGCCATCGAAGGGTGGAATGAGGCACTTCCTGACAAAAAAGTCGCCAAGACCTGGGATATGACAGGAGTTGATAATTTATGACAAAAAATGACAGCGAAAAAACCGTGACGGAAGATACCGAACTCTCGATGCTCCGTGAGATCAGCACAGTGGTGCTTCACGAGCGCAAGGTCCAAGACTTGTTGCAGAAGGTTCTTTCGATTCTGAGCCGTCGCAAGGGGATGCTCCGCGGCACCTTTACCTTGCGTCACGGCGATGTCTTTATTATCGAAGCATCGACGGGCCTTGCCGAGGAGGAACAGCGCCGTGGGCGGTATCGTCTGGGCGAAGGCATCACGGGACGTGTGGCGGCCTCCGGCGTGGCGGAGATCATCCCGAACATCGACAAGGACAAAGGTTTCCTGGATCGCACAGGGGCACGTGGCAAGGAGCGCGGCAAATCGACGGGTGTGTCGTTCATCTGCGTGCCCATCTACCACGACACCAGCGTGGTGGGGACGCTTTCGGTGGACTGTGAGCAGTCGGCTGGCCTGGATCTCAAGAGCGAATTGAAGTTCCTGGAGATTATCGGAAACCTAACGGCGGACGCAGTCACCGCGCGTCAGCAGGAGATCGAGGAGCGCGAGGAACTTATGCGCGAGAACCAGCGTCTGCGGTCCGCGCTGAGTTCTCAGGAGGCTCCTGGCATGCTGGTGGGCAATTGCAATGCAATGCGAAAGGTCTATGAGCTGATCCGGCAGGTCGCCCCCAGCGACGCGACGGTGCTGGTGCGCGGTGCGAGCGGAACCGGCAAAGAACTGGTTGCCAATGCCATCCGCAATCTTTCGGGGCGCAAGGACGGCCCGTTCGTCACCCTGAACTGCGCCGCCTTGCCGGAGACGCTCGTGGAGAGCGAACTCTTCGGGCATGAGAAGGGCGCCTTCACCGGCGCCTTCGCCCGTCGCATTGGTCGTGCCGAGGCCGCCGACGGTGGAACGCTCTTCTTGGACGAGATCGGCGACATCTCTCTGGCTGTGCAGGTGAAGCTTCTGCGCTTCATCCAGGAGCGCACCTTCTCGCGCGTGGGCGGCAACGAGGAACTCAAGAGCGATGTGCGCATCATCGCCGCGACCAGCCGGAATCTGGAGGAACTTATGGCGCAGGGGAAGTTCCGCGAAGACCTCTATTATCGACTGAACATCTTCCCCATCAACCTCCCGGAACTCAAGAACCGCCGCTCGGACATCGTGATGCTCGCAGAGCATTTCATCTCGCAGCTCAACGCCAAATACAACAAGAATATCCGACGACTCTCTACGCCGGCGATTAACATGATGATGGCCTACCACTGGCCCGGCAATGTCCGCGAACTGGAGAATTGCATCGAACGCGCAGTGCTCACCACGACCGACGACACCATCCACGGCTACAACCTCCCGGCCTCCCTCCAGACTGCCGGCGGGGGCGAACCCGAGGGCGGCCTTCCGAATGGACAGGCGGACTTCAATACGATGGTGCGTTCTTTTGAACGCGAACTCATCGTGGAGGCGCTTAAGCGCAACAACGGCAACATGTCCGCCGCCGCCCGCAGTCTGGGACTCTCGCCACGCGTCATCCACTATAAGATCAACCAGAACGGCATCGTCCCGGAGTGGTATAAGGCGAATGCGGACCACCATCCGCCACAGGAGTAATCGCCGTGTTTACAAGACAACAGCGTCTAGAGTTTCAGGAAGGTAGGATTAAAGCATCCATTACATGCTACGGCTATTGCATCTTGGGGTTGTTCCTGCTGATTGGAGTGACATTGATAGGCGTGGCGGTTGTGGGCAGGGGCAATGATATTTTTGCCGTGTTTATTGGTGCAATTTTTATGCTGGCCAGTCTTGCAGGGGTGGTGTTGCGACCGAGGGCGTGTTTTGACCTCCACGAAGGGCTCTTCTACCCCAAAGGAGAACAGCATTCCGGCATTCCCCTCAGTTCTTTGACGAAGGTTCAGCTTGAACTGGAAGGGGTATCGGGCGAGCAAGGTCCCCATTATTATCTGCGGGTGATTGACGCAGAAGGGAAGCGCTGTGATGTGCTAAACGACGGAATAGTAAAGGGAATTCGCGAAGATGGCCAACGCCTGGCAGAAATGCTTGGCGTGCCGTATGAAGAAATCGATTCGTGACAACATGCGAAGCTGTATGCTCGTACAGTTTGAATCGAAAATGCGGTGACCTGAATCGCACTAACGGTCGGGTATATTTTTCTTTACGTCAGTCGGTCGAGGATTTCACTTGCCGGCAGCTCAAGTCGGGAGAAGGCGAAAAGGGTCTTCCCCAGGTCCTTGAGCGAGGCGCCGATATGGTAGGTGACAGTCCCGTCGATAAGCAGAAAGCGGTCGTGGATGCCACGGCAGGGCTTCAGCGTGATGGGCGGGTACTGCGCGTTGTAGCGCCGGAGGTCGAGCTGGAGCTTCCGGCTGAAGTGCCTGGTGTAGATGGTCGCGACGACGCCGGGGGCGCGTCCAGCGAGCATGGTCAGGACCGATTCGTCGATGTAGTTGTCGATGAGTGCCAGAGACTTCTGCGCACTGCGGATGAGTTTCATCGCAGTTGCGTAGGCATCGCAGATCTGCCCCTCGAAAAGGACGCCCTCCACCGGTGGCAGCGCGGTCTTGAGGAAGAGGCCAATCTGTTCATCGTGGCGGGCGACTTTGCTCTCCAGTCGGTCGAGCCGGTCGTTGACTGCGTAGCCACGAAGGAGATATTTCTTCAAGATTTCATTTGCCCACCGACGAAATAGAATGCCTTGTGGCGATTTGACTCGATAGCCGACAGAGAGAATTACATCAAGATTAAAGTATTCAACCTGATATGTTTTCCCATTTGAGGCAGTTGTCGCAAAAATTGAGACAACCGATTGCTGTTTGGTTTCAACTGTCGCAAATTTTGCGACAGTTGAAACTACTGCGAGTTCTTCCTGCAAGGCATTGGTAATGTGCTTCCCTATGGTTTTTACATCGCGTCCAAACAGTTGAGCCATTTGATGGCGATTGAGCCACACGGTGTCGCTTTCGAGTCGCACTTCAAGGCGGATGGTCTCGTCCGGCTGATATGCAATGATTTCATTCTTACTTTCTTGCATGATGTTTTTCCTTGTGAATCAGTGTATTACGTCAGTCGGTCGAGGATTTCACTTGCGGGCAGCTCAAGTCGGGAGAAGGCGAAGAGGGACTTCCCCAGGTCCTTGATCGAGGCGCCGATATGGTAGGTGACAGTCCCGTCGATAAGCAGAAAGCGATCGTGGATGCCACGGCAGGGCTTCAGCGTGATGGGCGGGTACTGCGCGTTGTAGCGCCGGAGGTCGAGCTGGAGCTTCCGGCTGAAATGCCTGGTGTAGATGGTCGCGACGACGCCG
>JAFXSU010000227.1 GCA_017525435.1 Victivallales bacterium | reverse complement strand
TGGGACATCTGGGACGAATGGAACATCTGGGACGAATGGGACATCTGGGACGAATGGGACATCTGGGACGAATGGGACATCTGGGACATCTGGGACATCTGGGACGAATGGGACATCTGGGACATCTGGGACAATCATAGCCATCCTTTACGGCACCTGATGCTCCAGCTGTCCACTACTTCAGCGTGGTCTTGAGGCGGGGTTCCTTGCGGGTGATCTTGAGGTCCCCCCAGCAGCCCCAGTCGCCGGCAGTGTTCAGCTTCGATCCCACCGGCATGATCAATCGGAGACGGATCTTCTTCCCGGCCCACTGCGAGAGGTCGGCTTCGATGGGGACCCACTCGTTTCTGGTGACATGCTTCTCCGCCACAATCGACTCGAAATCATAGCCCTCTGGCGTGACGCCGACCAGGAAGATGATGCCGTCGCCTGGATGCGAGCCGTCCTTCTTGCCGACGAAGCCGGTCAGCACGATGTCCCGCACCTTGGGCAATTCCAGCTGATAGGAAGCAAAGGTGTCCCCCGCACAGCCGTCCCGATAGGGCGGGTGGGTGAAGACGCCCTTGCGGGAGACATTCCCGCAGGACATCGTCTGGACCTCCACACGCGCCCCCAGGCCGAAGGGATCCGCGTCGGTTGTCTTGGCCCGAATGACGGCGCCCTTGGAGAAGTTGCTCGCCTTTGCGAAGCCATCGAAGATCATCTCCGTGGTCATCTTTCGCACCAGCGTGCCCTTCCAGGTCTGGCAGAGTTCCCCACGCGAGAGCTCCACGGAGATCTTCTCCTCACCTTCGGCGGTGGCCACAGGCAGCCGCACGGCGAAGGACTGGCTCCCGTATGGCGGAAGCTCGATGGCGAAGGGTTTCGAGAAGCTCGGCTTGACCTGCAGGGCAACGGGCGTGCCGCCACAGTTGCGAATGACTCCGCGCAACTCACTCTCGTTGGGGGAAAGCCCCACCTGCGTGAACTCAACGAGCCGGCGGATCACGAAGCAGAGGTACTGCCCGTCAATCTCCACCCAGACGCGCTGGCCGGGTTCGCCGGAAACGACGCGCTCGACCATGCCCTTGGGCGTGCGGATAGTCACGGTTTCGCCGGAGAAGATCTCGTAGGAATCGCTGGAAAGCTTGGTCTCCGGAGTCGTGGCGTTCTTCTCAAGCTTGTAGCTGAAGGCGCCCTCCACGGGGAGGACATAGAGCATCCCGCGGCAGCGCACGGCCTTGGCAGGCCCCAGGTCGGTGCCGTCGTGGGCGTAGGCACGAGCGTTGCCGCCCTGGACGGCGAATCCGCCCTGTGCACCGTTCACGCCGATGAACTCCCAATGCTCCGCATCGTCGTTGCGGCAGACCACGCAGCCGGAGCCGTCGGCCTTTGGCATCGTGTGGTTCATCTTGTCGCGCCCGTCCAGGAAGATGTACTCGGGGGACTCGACGTAGTCGCAGACGAATCCGTTGTGCTGTGCGTTGGTGGCGAGGTAGCGCCCGTCATCCGTCCATGCCATGAAGGAATTTGGCTGGAGTGCGACCTCGCGTCCGGCGTGGGTCACGTTCATCGGCAAGGTGCCGGAGCCGTTGGCGACGACATGGGTGCCGTTGTCGTAGTCGATGACCAGCTGCGAGTTCCTGTAGGCGCCGTTCTTGATTGCCTCGGAGGTATTGCAGAGCCGTCCGTCCGGCGTGCAATAGAAGATGTCCTTGACGCCGGCCTGGGTGTACTGCGTCTCGATCTGCTGGAGGAGGTAGTAACTTCGCATGGCGATGCGGATGCCCCCCTCCATCACCAGGAAACCCGGGTGCCCGAAGGCCGCAATGGCAGCGAAGAACCGGTCGAGATGCTCGTCGGTGCGCCCGTCGTGCAGCCAGCCGTACTGATCTTCGCCCTGCGTGCCCTCCCCGTAGAACATCGTCATGGCTCCGATGCCGAAGTTGCACTCCTGCTCGTGGATCTTTCGCAGGTCGAAATCCACCAGCCAGGGGCGGCTGAAGAGGCGGTAGGTGCGGTCCTGCGCGTAGTTGCCGTCGGTGAGGCCGCTGAAGAAGCAGAAGTGGGGTCCCTCGGAATAGACCGGGCCGTTCCAGTTGTGCTTCTGGATGAGCATGATCTCGCCGTAGGCGTAGTAGGTCTGGGCGAAAGTGGCGGCGCCGGGCACGCGGAAGTCGAAATCGCAGCGGTCCCAGGGCGGGGAGGAGGTGTGCACGTCGCAGTAGGCGGTGCTGAAATGGAACTTCTCCTGGATGACGGGCGTGAGCCTTTCGCAGAACTCGACGCCGCGCAGGGGCTTGGGGCCATAGCAGCGCCGCCAGGCACGCGCGAGCTGGTTGTTCATGGAGCGCGCCACCATGTCCGTGTCCCAGTATTCATTGACGGGGGCGAAGTCGGTGAAGTTGTTGTACGGACCATAGACGAAGCCGAGAGTGTCCTGCATGTAGCGCGCATAGTCGCGCTCGCCCTCGTCGCCGCCCTTGCCGGGCGCGGTCCGAGTACGGAAGGTGAAGGACTCCTCGCCGTCCCGCCACATGGTCTCGTGGTCGGTGACGAGGCACTTGCGCATGCCGTGGCGCCACACGTTGTACCAGCATTCCTTGTCCTTCGCGCGGTTGCTGGCTCCGTGCGCCCGCCAGACGATGCTCCCCGTGATGTGCTTCCACGGCGACTTCGGGTTCGGGATGTTCGGCAGGTGCTCCTCGAAGACCGGCGAGACGGTCACGAAGAAGCGCTCATAGACGTCGTTACGCTTCCCGTCGGTCTTCGGGATGTAGGTCACCTGCCCGTTGAACTGGAGCTTGTTGTCATACGGGAACTGGCCGCCCTGCGGACGGCTTGCGTTGGAGAGATACCAGTCCGTGTGGCCGCTCAGGAAGAAGGTCTCATCGCCAGCCTGAACCAGCGCAACCGCCGGCCGGCCGGCAACGGGGCCGTAGTCGTAGTAGGGAATCTGCACGAGGTCCTTGTATTTCACGCCACGGATCTCGCCATAGGAGACCACCTCCAGACGGTTGTCCCCGTTGGAACTCAGGGTGTCCAGCACCAGCGTCTTGCCCTTCAGACAGAATTGGTAGGTGACTTCATGCTCCAGCCCGTCCGCCAGCGTGTAGCTCCAGACCGCCTTCACCTTGCCGTCCTCCAAGTCGCAGGAGAGCAGCCGTGCGGCAGGCCGCTGACCTCCGCCAAAGCGCGCTCCGCCGTCGAAGAGCGGCTGGAAAGGCGGGCAGCCGTTCCAGGAGGCGGTGAAGTCGCTCCAGGTGCCCGTCTGTGGCGTGTAGGCGATCTGCAGTTCGCCATCGTCGGAAGAATATTTCATTATAAATGCATTATCTTCTTTATATACACTTATTTGTGCATTATTTCCAGCACTGTCCGGCAGAATCGTGTCTTCGCGCGTCGGGAACGGCAGCGTGCCCTCGCCGGTGTTTGCGCCGGGGTCCTGGCCGGGGAAGAGCGGGATGCCGCGCTTCGGACGCGGTTCGAAGGTCAGTGGCTTGAACTCCTCGGTGTAAAGGGTGAGGCTGTCGAAGTAGAGCGTGCGCGGTTCGCGGTTGTTCGCGGGCTTGAGGACAATCGCCGTGACGGTGGTGCCCGGGCGGGAGAACTCCTCCTGCTGCTCTGGCGTGAGGCGCTTGTGGCACAGGAACCAGTCGTTCCAGTTGACTCCGGCCATCTCGACCTCGGTGGTCTTGCCTTCGGCGTTGCGAAGTTCGACATGGACCACCACAATGCCGATGGTCCGGCGGTCCTTGTAGAGCGCCTCCTGGTTTCCGTGGCCCCAGAGGGTAACGGTATCGAATTCGTCCGGTGCCTTCAGCGGCTCCGGCGGTCGCAGATAATAGATCTGCGAGCCATCTGCGGTGTTTTTGTAGGTGGCTTTCAGCACATAGTCGCCAAAGAGCTGCCGCTCGCGCGAGCGCTCCACGACGATGTCGCCGCCGGAACATTCGCCAGTCCAGCCTTCGGACTCGAAATCCTCCAGTACCTTGTCTGGATAGGTGTCCGTGGTACGACCCGCCCAGTCCATCTCGTAGGGGCGAACGCCAACCGTCTCGGCCAGGAGCACGACGGAAGCCAGCAGGGGGAAGAAGAAGGTGAAGTGTTTCATGGGTAGAGTTTTTTATGGGACATCTGGGACGAATGGGACATCTGGGACAATCATAGCCATCCTTTTCCAGTCGAGATGTCTCAGATGTCCCGCTACTTCAGCGTGGTCTTGAGGCAGGCCTCCTTCCGAGTTATCTTGAGGTCCCCCCAGCAGCCCCAGTCGCCGGAGGAGTCCTGGTCGGCGCCGACATCCATGATGAGCCGCAATGCGACATTCTGGCCAGCCCACTGCGAGAGGTCGGCTTCGACGGGCTTCCATTCGTGCTTGGCGACACTCACCTCCGCAATGGTCTGCTCCTCCGTGGAGCCCTCCGGCGTGACACCGACGAAGAAGCGCATGCCATCGCCCGGGTACGAGCCGTCCCGTTTGCCGACGAAGCCGGTGAAGACGAGGTCCGGCACGTCGGGCAGTGACAACTTGTAGGTCGCGAAGGCGTCGCCCACGAAGCCCTCCAGCCAGGCGGGATGCATGAAAATCCCGTCACGGTTCACGCCTCCGCAGGACATCGTCTGCCTTTCCACGCGTGCGCCGAGGCTGAATGGATCCCGGTTGGTCTCGCGGTTGAGGATCACCGCGCCCTTGAAGAAGAGACCGGGGTCGGCGAAGCGGTCGAAGAGCACCTCGCGCGTCATCTGGCGCACCAGCGTGCCCTCCCAGGTCTGGCGGAGTTCTCCGTGCGCGAAGTCGATGGTGATCTTCTCCTCGCCCTCCGTGGACGCCTGGGGCAATTCCGCCTTGAAGTCCACCATCCAGTAGGGGTCGATCTCGAATGTCTGCGCCTCGGAGAAGCTCGGCTTGACCTGCACGGCAAGCGGCGTGCCACCGCAATTCCGAATGGAACCACAAAACTCTGTTCCCGTCTCTGAGAGGCCCTTCGGCACAAAATCCACCATCGCGCGGATCACGAAGCAGAGGTACTGGCCGTCGATTTCCACCCACACGCGCTGTCCGGGCTCGCCGCTGATGACGCGCTCCACCGGGCCGTTCGGCGTGTTGACGAGCACCGTGTCGCCGGAGAAGACCTCGTAGGAGTCGCTGGAAAGCGCGGTCTCCAGAGTCGTGGCGTTCTTCTCGAGCTTGTAGCTGAAGGCACCCTCCACGGGCAGGACATAGAGCATCCCGCGGCAGCGCACGGCCATCGCAGGCCCCAGGTCGGTGCCGTCGTAGGCGTAGGCGCGGGCGTTGCCGCCCTCGACGGCGAATCCGCCCTGAGCGCCGTTCAGCCCGAGGAACTCCCAGTGGTTTTCGTCGTCGCTGCGGCAGACCACGCAGCCGGAGCCATCGGCCTTGGGCATAGTCTGGTTGACCTTGTCATGCCCGTCCAGGAAGATGTATTCGGGCGACTCGACATAGTCGCAGGGGAAGCCATTGCGGTTTGCATTGGTGGCGAGGTAGCGCCCGTCGTCCGTCCAGGCCACGAAGGAATTGGGGACAAGGGCGATGCTGCGTCCTTCATAAAACATCCCGACTCCCGCCTGATCCTTATCCGCGCCATTGTAGCCGTTGGCGACCACGTGGGTGCCGTTGTCGTAGTCCACGACCAGCTGCGAGTTCCTGTATGCGCCGTTTTGGATGGCTTCGGAGACGGTGTAGAGCTTCGGCTCGTTGTTTTCCCGTCGGTAGTAGCGGATGCTCTTGGCGCTGGCCTGGGTGTACTGCGTCTGGATTTGCTGGAACAGGAAGTAGCTGCGCATGGCATTGCGGAGCCCGCCCTCCATCACCAGGAAGCCCGGGTGCCCGAAGGCCGCGATGGCGGTGAAGTAGCGATTGAGGTGCGCGTCGCTTTTGCCGTCATACAGCCAGGAGAAGTTGTCCGCACCAGTGGTATCGTCGCCGTAGAACATCGTCATCGAGCCGATGCCGAAGTTGCACTCCTGTTCGTGGATCTTTCGCAGATCGAAGTCCACCAGCCAGGGGCGGCTGAAGAGGCGGTAGCTGCGGTCCTGCGCATAGTTGCCGTCGGTGAGTCCGCTGAAGAAGCAGAAGTGGGGTCCCTCGGAATAGACCGGGCCGTTCCAATTTTTCTTCTGGATGAGCATGATTTCGCCGTAGGCGTAGTAGGTCTGGGCGAAGGTCCCCGCGCCGGGCACGCGCGCATCGTAGTCGCAGCGGTCCCAAGGGGTCACGGAGGTGTGGACATCGCAGTAGGCGGTGCTAAAGTGGAACTTCTCCTGGATGACGGGCGTGTATTTTTCGCAGAACTCCACTCCGCGCAGGGGCTTGGGCGCATAGCATCTCCGCCAGGCGTGCTGAAGCTGGTTGTTTGCCGCGCGCGCCACCATGTCGGTGCTCCAGTTTCCGTTGACCGGAGCCAGGTCGCAGAAGTTGTTGTAGGGTCCGAAGAAGAAGCCGAGGGTGTCCTGCATGTAGCGGGCAAAGTCCCGCGCCCCCTCGTCGCCGCCCTTCCCCGGCGCGGGCGTCGTGCGGAAGGTGAAGGACTCCTCGCCGTCCCGCCAGCCAGTCTCGTGACCGGTGATCAGGCACTTACGCATGCCATGGCGCCATACCTCGTACCAGTACTTCTTGTCCTCCGCGCGCTTCCAGGCGCCGTACGGCCGCCAGATCACGCTGCCGGTGACGTGCCGCCACGGCGACTTCGGGTTCGGAATGTTCGGCAGGTGCTCCTCAAAGACCGGCGAGACGGTCACGAAGAAACGCTCATAGACATCGTTGCGCTTCCCGTCGGTCTTCGGCAGATACATCACCTGACCGTTGAACTGGAGCTTGTCGTCATACGGGAACTGGCCGCCCTGCGGACGGCTCGCATTGGAGCGGTACCAGTCCGTGTGGCCGCTCAGGAAGAAGGTCTCATCGCCAGCCTGCGCCAGTACCACGGCGGGACGCCCGCTATGTGGACCGTAGTCATAGTAGGGGACCTGCACCAGGTCGAGGCATTCCACGCCCCGAACCTCGCCATAGGAGACCGCCTCCAGCTGGCTGTCCGCGTTCGGACTCAGGGTGTCCAGCACCAGCGTCTTGCCCTTCAGTTCAAATTGATAAGTGACGCGATGGGAGGCGCCGTCCGCCAGCCCGAAGTCCCAGACCGCCTGAACCTTTCCATCGACTTCCTCGCAGGAGACCAGCTTCGCCTGCGCGTCCGTGCCCACGAACTTCGCGCCGCCGCCGGCAAGCGGCTGGAAGGGCGGGCAGTCGTTCCAGGAGGCGGTGAAGTCGCTCCAGGTGCCCGTCTGGGGCGTGTAGGTAAGTTGCAGTTCGCCGTCGTCGGCAGAATATTTCATTATAAATACATTATCTTCTTTACACACAGTTATTTGAGAATTATTTCCAGCGCTATCCGGAAGAATGGTGTCCTCGCGGTTCGGGAAAGGCAACGTGTTTTCGCCGATGTTGGCGCCGGGGTCCTGTCCGGGGAAGAGCGCGACTCCGCGCTTCGGGCGCGGCTCGAAGGTCAGCGGCTGGAGTTCCTCCTGGTAGAGGGAGAGGCTGTCGAAGTAGAGCGTGCGGGGTTCGCGGTTGTTCGCGGGGTTGAGGACGATCGCCGTGACGGTGGTGCCAGGCCGCGAGAACTGCTCCTGCTGCTCCGGCGTGAGGCGCTTGTGGCACAGAAACCACTCGTCCCAGTCCACGTTGTACAATTCCACGTCAACGGCATTGCCCTCGGCGTTGCGCAGCTGGACATTGATGCACACCGGTCCGATGGTCGCGCGATCCTTGTCAATCGCCTCCTGGTTTCCATAAACCCAGAGGGTGATGGTGTCGAAGTGGTCCGGTGCCTCCAGCGGTTCTGGCGGGCGGATGCAGTAGATTTGGCTGCCCTCGGCGGTGTTGCAGTAGGTCGCCTTCAGCACATAGTCGCCGAAGAGCTGCTGCTCGCGCGTGCGCTCGACGGCGATGGTTCCGCCCTCGCACTCGCCGGTCCAGCCTTCGGCCTCGAAGTCCGCCAGCACTGCGTCGGGATAGGTGTCCTGGGTTCGTCCCGCCCAGTCCAATTCATAGGGGCGCTTCCCCACGGTTTCAGCGCAGAGAACTAGGGACAATGCCAAGACAGAGCTTAAAATGAGCTGTTTCATAATGATTATCAGTATGTTAATTAATCACAGAAATGTTTCAGAATGCAAGTGCGATGTAAAAAGTCAATGGCAAACAAGTGCCAAAACTTGAAAAAAGTCAAGGCGAACGCTGTTCAATCCGCCGGAGAAAATGCCGCAGCCAGTGTTCGCGGAGGAGGTCATTGGCGACAATCAGCAGCATCTCGCGCGGCGTGACGACAAATGGTTTTATGGGAAAATGGCGGAGATTGCCGGTGACCAGGTACGACTGTTCCTCCGTCTTGCGGTGCTCCATCACCACCGCGAAGAACACTGCGTCCGAGGCGTCGGGGAGTGACCAGGACTGAGACACATGTTTGATTTTCAGACCGTTTTGTAAGATTGCCGCTGTTATCTTGGAAATGGTGCTTTGCGGAAAATGGAATTTGGAACGTGCCAAGACCTCGCTATATTCCTGTAACATTTTTTCTCCATAGACAGGAACCAGCAGCCCTTTTGCACATAACCTGAGGATAGTCCCCGGTACAGAATGCTCCTTCAGCATTGCCGAAACCAAGACATTTGTATCTAAAACTGCATAATATTGGGGCATTGTTAGTTTTTCTCCGCTCTGCCCGCCGCAATTTCCGCGTTGAGTTCCACCAGGGGTATATCCGCAGTGCCATTTGTCTTGACACGACGAAGTATCTGTCCCGCCACCGCCATATTTTTTGCGGCCTCTTCCGCACGCATCTCCTTACGTACCGCCGCTATCTCCGCGTCGATTTCCTCGAGAGTCATATCCGCAATGCCATTTGCCTCGGCAATGCGACTGCATTCACGCATAGCCTCCAGAAGGGGCGAGTCCTCATCGGCCGCACGCTCCGCCCTGGCAGCCGCAATCTCCGCGTCGCTTTCCTTCAGAGACATCTCGGACAAGCCATTCGCCTTGGCAGAGGCTTGCAATTCGGAAATTGCATTCCACAGGGCAGAATCATCCTTTTTGTCCTCCGCCACGCACAGGTTGAACGGCACGCCCTTCTCCCGTACCAGCCGGGTGACGCTCATGCGCAGATAGCTGGGCAAATCAAAGCCCAGCTGCTCGCAAATGCCCTCCGCTTCCTTGCGCTGCTTCTCGTCTATCCGAAATTGAACCAATGTATTTGCCATTACAAACCTCCTCTGCATGATAATTTACTTCATAAAACTGCATTTGCAATCAATTGCATGAAAATGATTGTTAAAAACGCCCTCAAGTGCCCAATCTGCAAAAAGTCAAGGCAGACAATGGACAAAACTCGTAAAAAATCAAGGCAAATAATGGGACAAACATGCAAAAAGTCTAGGCAAACAACTGGCCCAACTCGCAAAAAATCAAGGCAGAGGCACGATTGTCCGGTAAAAACATTTGAGGGGAACCATCCGAAAATCATGGAAAAACCTAGGAAATTATATCGTTAACTTGCCTAAATGGGCAAACGGGACGGATGAGACACACGAGACGGACGGGACGGTAGCTTGCGATTACCTTGTCACAGTTGTCCCGTATGTCCCGTATGTCCCGTATGTCCCGTGAACTGCCGTGATAAAGTTTCATTATCTTTCAAGATACTAAAAACCATGGGCATCCAGCATTATTGACGGATGCCCATGGCAAGGATAACAATACAAACTTTTAACTTTACCCTTTACACTTTCAACTCGCGCAAGCGCGGTTATTCCCACTCGATGGTGCCGGTGGGTTTCGGGGTGAGGTCGTAGAGGACGCGGTTGACGCCGGGGACCTCGGCGGTGATTCGTTCGGTGATCTGGGCGAGGAGGTCGTAGGGAATCGGCTCGATGGCGGCGGTCATGGCGTCACGGGTGTTGACCGCACGGATGACGACGGGCCAGTCGTAGCTGCGCAGGCCGTCCTTCACGCCAGTGGACTTGAAGTCGGGGACGATGGTGAAGTACTGCCACACCTTGCCCGCCAGGCCGGCGTTGGCGAACTCCTCGCGCAAGATCGCGTCGGACTCGCGGACGGCCTCCAGGCGGTCGCGTGTGATGGCTCCCACGCAGCGCACGCCCAGACCGGGGCCCGGGAAGGGCTGGCGGTAAACCATGTTGTCCGGCAGGCCGAGAGCCTTTCCGACCACGCGCACCTCGTCCTTGAAGAGGAGCTTGATGGGTTCGACAAGCTTGAAATTGAGGTCGTCGGGCAGACCGCCGACGTTGTGGTGGCTCTTGACCGGACCGCTCTCCAGGATGTCGGGATAGATGGTTCCCTGCGCCAGGAACTCGATGCCGTCCAGCTTCTTGGCCTCTTCGGCGAAGACGTCGATGAACTCCTTGCCGATGATCTTGCGCTTCTTCTCGGGGTCGGCGACGCCGGCCAGCTTGTCCAGGAAGCGGTCCACCGCATCGACATAGACGAGATTGGCCTTCATCTGGTTGCGGAAGACCTCGATGACCTGCTCCGGCTCGCCCTTGCGCAGGAGGCCGTGGTTCACATGGACGCAAACCAGCTGGTTGCCGATCGCCTTGATGAGCAGCGCGGCGACGACAGAGGAGTCCACTCCGCCGGAGAGCGCGAGCAGGACTTTCTTGTCACCGATGGTGCTGCGCAGTTCGGCGAGTTGTTCGTTGATAAAGGCTTCGGCGAGCGCGGGAGTGGTGATGCGCTCCATGTTCTCAGGACGGCGGTCTGACATATTAGAAGGTAAGAGGTGAGAGGTGGTAGGTGAGAGGGAAGAGGGAAAAGGGGAAAGGTGGTAGGTGAGAGGTTGTTTTGCAACCGATTCAATGAAAATGGCAACTTTCCATAACATAACACCAAGCCACGAGATTATGGCTGTATCGGGCAGATTTTCGCCACGCAATGCCATTCGGTCGCACAAGGCTCCCGCCGTTCAGACCGCCAACCTCCAATTATATTATTGGAAGAGGTAATTGCAATTGCCTCGGAAATTACCTTCTCCCCACCATCCCGTTCCGCTATCATGTCCAACGACAATTCCTCCACTTCGCCTGTCCAGCCAAGTTGTCTGGCACTTTTGCCCTTTCTGGTCTTCCTCGTCTTCTATCTCGGCATCTCCCTCTGGGCGGGCGACTTCTACAAAGTGCCGATGCCCGTGGCGTTTCTGGTAGCGGCGATGGTGGCGATGTGCCAGAACCGATCGCGGTCGTTTAGCGAGAAGGTCGAACTCTACGCAAAGTCGATGGGCGAGACCAACATCATGATCATGTGCCTGATCTTCATCCTGTCGGGCATCTTCGCCGCGCTTGCCAAGGGGATGGGAGCCGTGGACGCGGCGGTCGCGGTCTCCCGCGCGCTGATTCCCGACCGGCTGATTCTGGGCGGGACTTTCATCGTCTCCTGCCTGATTTCCCTGGCCATCGGAACCAGCTGCGGCACCATCGCCGGCCTCACTCCAATCGCCGTCGGGCTGGTGGACAAGCTGTCCATCAACCCCGCACTGCTGTTGGGCTGCGTCATCGGCGGGGCGATGTTCGGCGACAACATGTCCATCATCTCGGACACCACCATCGCCGCCACTCGCACCCAAGGCGTTGAAATGCGCGACAAGTTCCTCGCGAACCTGCGCTTCGCCCTCCCCGCCGCGCTGGTCACGCTTGCCATCTACCTCTGTCAGGGGGGGTCTCCTGCCGCCACCGAACCAGCCCGCATCACCGGCAGGCAGCTTCTGCTCCTGATACCATATATATTGGTATTGATCGGCGCATTGGCGGGCATGAACGTGATGTTCCTTCTGATCTTTGGCTGTGTAGTCGCCACCGGCATCGGGCTGGGTTCTGGTGCCTTCGACCTCTGGTCAAGCTTTGCACTGATGAGCGAAGGCATGGCAGGGATGTGCGAAACCCTCATCGTTGCCCTCCTGGCCGGAGGACTACTCGGACTAATCCGCTATGCGGGAGGCATCTCCTTTCTCATCCAGAAGATTGAGAAGGGCATCCAGTCGCCGCGAGCGGCGGAGTTCGGCATCGCGCTGCTGGTGGGGTTCGTGAACCTCTTCACCGCCAACAACACCGTCGCCATCGTGGTCGCCGGTCCCATTGCGGCGGAGATTTCGCAGCGTTTCCACTGCCAGCCAAAGCGCATCGCGAGCATCCTGGACACCACCTCTTGCGTCATCCAGGGCATCATCCCCTATGGTGCGCAGATTCTGATCGCCACTGGCATTGCCAAGACCGCCGGCGTGCAGGTCACTGCACTTGACCTCTTGGCACACCTGCGTTATCCGCAACTGCTTGCCCTCGCGCTAATACTGTATATTATGCTCGGCACGAAGAAGCCTGCAAAATCATAATGCCACGCGGCTTCTGAGACCTGAAACCTGAGTCCAGAGACCAGAATCTAGATCTCAAGCTTTAGGCTTTAAGCCTTAAGCGCAATTAGGTGCCCTCACGGGGAACATAGCCAATATTTTTAGGGAATCCCGCTAGGCATCCTCACCGAAACCGGGCTGGGGATTCTGTGCGGCGGCGTGGAACTCCCGGTAGATGCGTTCCGCATCGTCGTGTGTCTTCACCCATCGGATCAGCGCCACCAGGTTGTCGAGCGTCTGTTCCAGAAGCACCTTGCCCTTCTCGGGAGAGCCAGGGGTGGTGTCCCCGCAGAGATGTCCAGGGAAGCCAGCCGTCCAGGTGACCGGCGTATTCACGCCGAGTTCCTCCAGGCGCTGGAGCTGGTGGTGGTGGAATCCGAAGGCACCGGGAACGCCGCTGTCGCGCACCAGTTCGGGGAAGAGTTCCATCATGATGCTGGTCTCCCCCTCGTCCGCATGGCCGTGCCACTTCTGGCGGGACTCCATCATCGGGTGGTCCATCAGGAAGGCAATCCGGCGGTAATAGACCATGTAGTCCTTCTGCTTCTTCAGCATCGTGAGGCTCAGCGCATTCAGCAGCGAAGTATTCCCCCCGTGGGCGTTCACCAGTATGATCTTCTTGAAGCCGTTGCGCGAGATTTCATCGCACACCGCCTCCAGGAGTTCCAGAATCAACGCGAAGGGCAACGCGACCGTGCCCGGATGCTGACGTGCCTCCGCAATGGAGCCAAAATAGTATTCCGGGAAGACCATCGCCGGCTCGCGGGTCGCCGCCCGGACGCACAGTTCGTGCGCTGAAAGGCCGTCCGTGCCAAGGGGCAGATGCGTACCGTGCTTCTCCAGCACGCCCATCGGCAGAAGGCAGACTCCGCCGCAACTTTCGCGAGCGGCGGCGAAATCCGGAGACGTAATCTCTTCCCAATTCATAACTTATTGAAAATCAACCAGTTATAGAGTTCCGTCGTTTTGCAGCCGTGCTCGGCGGTAACCGCGGACGAAGGCGTATCCATCGTAGCCATCGTCGTCCATGCGCAGGTCACTGATGAGGACGCGTTCGCCGTTGCGCTGCCAGGAACGCCGTGCGGCGATAGCGGCCAGCTCGGGCTCCAGGAGTTCGTCGGCCGCAAGCGGTGGCGGGAGCTTTCCAGTAGTATCGCAGAACCAAGGCATCACGGCCTCCAGCATCGCGCGATAGACCTTCATGTTGTCGATGGCGATCTGCTGGAATTTGCGGTCACTGCAAGCGGTGACATTGAACGGCAGCCACTTGGCATCGCCCACGGTCAGCAGCGCGGTCTTGCCGTTGGCCCATTCCAGCGCGAGGTTCTTCTGGCGAGTGCCGGAGATCCACCGTGCGGAGGAAACGCCCTTGCCCAGCAACGCAATCACGGTCGCATAGGCATGGATGCCATAGTTGTATTCGTCAACACCCGCCGCACTGTAGGCGCAGGTGATTTCACCGCGTTCCTCGACGGGGATGGCCAAGTAATCGCGTACCTCGTAGCAGAAACGCATCACGGAGCCGCCGAAGACGCGCTTGCCGCGTTGCAGCCAGTCCTGAATCTGCGCAATGTCCCGCAAGTTCCCGGCCATCGGCTTGTCGATGAAGACCGTCTTGCCGGCTTCGACAAAGGGGCGAGCCTGCTCGATATGACGATCCCAGTTGGTGGTGTGGACAATCACGCCGTCCACCAGATCCATCATCTCCTCGGGCTTCTCGACCGCATGGGGAATCTGGAACTTCTCGGCAAACTCCTTTGCGAAAGTGGGGCGGCGGCACTCTCCGGAGTCCCAGCATGCGGTAACCTCGGCGTCGAAGAGTCCTTTGGCGACGAGCTCACGGATTTCCGGCACCCAAGCCTCTGGGTGCGAGGTGCAAAGACCAACTAAACCAATGCGAAATGACATTTTTTACCTCGAATCTCTAAAATTAAACCATCGCAGGACGCGACCCTCCCTGTACCCTGTACCCTGTACCTTGTACCTTGTACCCTCTACCCTGAAATTAGTGTTTCATCTCCAGAATCATCCCGAGGGCCTGATCGGGGTGTTCCAGAAGCAGATCGGCGGCGGTGCCGACTTCGGCAAGCGGCATCCGGTGCGTGATCATCGGGGCGACCTTCACGCGCTTCTCGGAAAGGAGTGTGAGGAACTCGTGCATATTGCGGCGCGTGTTGTACTCGCAGAAGACCGCCGGGTAGTCACGGCCATGCTCCCAGGCGGCGTCGTGGTAGCCCGCGCCCGTGCGGCTGGAGGCGCGGAAATCCAGGTTGCCGGACCACGCGCCGCCGCCGACCTCGACCTTGCAGCCGCCGATCAGCACGATGTTGCCCATCGCATGGCCGTCCTGTGAGACCTTCATGCACAACTTCGCCTGGTCCAACGCCTTCGTGGCGTTTCCACCGAAGGCCAGCATCGCGAAATCCGCGCCGTAGGGTGCGCAGAAGGCCTGAGTCGCCGCGACGGCATCCGTCGTCTTGAAGTTCACTTGGTTCTTCACACCGCATTTCTTCGCGATGCGGAGTCGTGCCGCCACGCCCTCCCAGGTGATGACGCGCGCACCAGCCAGCTGGAAGAGTTGCGCGGCGAGGTTTCCAACGATGCCCTGCCCCAGCACGATGCCGTAGGAGCCCAGCGCGGGTTCCGCACGGCGGACACCCTGCATTGCCGTGATGCCCAGGTGTGCGAAGACCGCCTCTTCGTAGCTGACATCCTCCGGAATCGGCATCACCAGATTGATTGGCACCACGGCGTAGTTTCCGTGGATGGCATAGCCCGTGCCCATCGCGACGACGCGCATGCCAGCCTTCAGCCCGCGCGAGTCGCCATTGACCTTCATCACTTCACCGGCGTTCGCATAGCCGAACACCTCGTCTTCGCCATCCGGCTTCACCCGACGATCGCGCGGCTTGTTCATCTCCGTGCCGGGGCTGATCAACGACACCATGACCTTGATCAGCACTTCGTTCTCCTTGAGTTCAGGAACCGCCTCTTTGCGGGTGATGACTTCGCCCTTGCGGGTGATGACTGCAACTGTACGCTTCAACATAATGAGGAATGAGGTATGAGGAATGCAGAATGTGAAACGGAAAACCTCAATAATATAAGTTTTCTTCCAAAGACAGGGGCAGACGATACGCTTTTGAATTACTTAATGGTCAACATTTCAGCATTTTTCTGGCATAATCCAAAATCGGTGCTAAAGTATAGTAATTCATCGGTTGCAATTGCAAATCAAAGGAATCCAAGACATGAGCAACAACGAGATACAGGAATTAAGGGCAGTTGAGGTCGCCGAGTATTTTGATTTCCTGATCAACGGGGAGCCTTTGTCCGTAGAAAGGGCTTTTTCTGACGGGGAATTTTTTAACACCACCATGCTCACCGTGGAACAGCCCAACACTTTCGAGTGGCTCGCTGCCGACAACACCGCCTCTATCACGGTCAATGGCATTGCGCTGGAAAACGGCAAATGCGAATTCAGCCTGGAAGAAATTGGCGAAGACGCGACAATCGCCGTCCAGGTGACCCAGGGAGAAATCACCCGCGAATTTGAAATCAACACCCTCAACACCCATCTTCCTCCGATTGCCGTGACGGGAGCCTCGCAGACACCCGGCGACTTCTTCGTCTCCTTCATCAACACCCGATCCATTGTCAAGACGGACAACGAAGGAAAGATCCTATTTTATCGGAATGAGGACTCGGAGGACACCCAGTATGGCCTGTGGGACTTCAAGGCACATCAAATCGACGGCAAAACCTATTACAGCTACCATTCGACCGACAGCCATCCTGAAAACACCTTCGTGTTCACTGGACACAACCCCGGCGAACGCGTGATTCTGGATGCGAACTACCGCGAAGTCGCCCGCCTTACCGCCGTCGCAACTCAGAAAAACGCAGGCGATACCGCATTGGATGGACACGAGTTTCTCATGCTCGGAGAAGAACACTACATCGTCATGTCCTACTTGCAGGTGGAGGCCGACAACATCCCGGACCAGAACATCTATACCGGCGAACCCATCGACCATGCCGACAAGGCAGTGCTGGTCGCGGCATACATCCAGGAGATCGACCATGGCGAGGTGAAATTTGAATGGCTCAGCACCGAACACCCAGAACTGTACAGCATGACGGTCACCGAGCAGTCCGATACCGCCAACCAGTTCACCAATACGGATCCAGATACCTACATCGACTACGTCCACCTCAACGCCATCGCGATTGACGATGACGGGAACCTGGTCCTCTCCTGCCGACACCTCAACAGCATGATCAAGGTGGACAGGGTCGGCGGGACGGGAAATCTCATCTGGGCATTGTCCGGCCACGGCGATGTCTTTGGGCTGACCGACAACCAGGACACCTCGGGCCAGCACTTCCTGCGCTATCACGGCAATGGCTACTTCTCCGCCTTCAACAACAACAACAAGGAAGGCCTCACCAATCTCGTGATGTATCATCTGGACGAAGACGCGGTCGCGTTGGCCGACGGCGATGGCTTCCAACACTGGGTAGTCCCCGGAACCACGGAAATCGGCGCAAGCGGCCTAGTCTCGCCGCACAACAGCATTGCCTGCGGCGCCTTCATGCAGTTCGGCGATTATGGAGTCGCCAGCTGGGGCTGGAATATCTCCGGTACCGAACTGGTCACGGAATTCAGCCTTGGCGACGCATCGCAGATCAACTTCCAGCTGACCTCGAACTACGATGCAGGAGGAGCCTACGCGACCTACCGCGGAGTGAAATGCCTTTCCGCCGCACCGGAACTGGAGTTCACGCAGCAATCGGCAAACTGGAGTGAAATCAACGCCTCCTCGGGCTATGTGCTGTCCATCAAGCAACAGCCTTCAGGGGACGCCTTGAATGTCGGCGTCTCTGGCACCGCCTGCGACCTCTACAATCTGCCGGATGGTGAATACACTGCGACGATTTCGGAGAATGACTTCGGTGTCTCCTCGGCTGCCTCTGCACTGACAGTGGACGGCAACCAATCCCCCGCAGAAATCGCCTCCACATCGAATGGAGTCGGCGATCTCTTCTTTGCCAAGGCGACCGGAACCTGGACCGCGAGCCACCAGGCACGGAATGTCGGCTCCATCAATGACTGGTCAGGAACAAATGAGGTTGCCGCCCTGGCCGGCAAAAATCAGCTGGGCGATATCTTCCTGGGCTCCACGGACTCCAATATCCTTCTGCTTACGGACGACGCCCAAGGCGACTCGCTCTTCGTGGATGACATCTACAGCGCCTCGCCGAACGAACTTGGCTCAAGCCAAGCCCGGCTCTCGCAGATCCAAGAGATCCGTGCGGGCCTCGGCAATGACATCGTGGACATGACCAGCCAGCGGTTCGAATACATCGGCGATGGAGTAACCATCCGGGGCGGACTGGGCAATGACATCATCTGGGCGAACAAGGGCGAGAATTATCTCTTCGGCGATGCGGGAAACGACCGCCTGGTTGGCGCTTCCGGCAACGACATCATCGCGGGCGGCTCTGGCAACGACTCCCTGCACGGCGGCGGTGGAGAGGATATCTTTGCATTCGGAAAAGATTGGGGACAAGACACTTTGGAACAACTGGCCACCGGAAAGGTCACATTGTGGTTCGACAAAGGGTCACTGGACAATTGGAACGCCGATTCGCTCACTTATTCCGACGGCGATAATTCGGTGCAAATCCTTGGCGACGCTCCCGCCGAGGTCAGGCTGAAATTCGGCAACGACGACTCACGGCAATATCAGGATCTCCTGGCCGCCGGAGCCTTCGACGACTTCACCAGCGAGAAGATCTTCGGCGACAAGAATCCAGGCATGCTCGCCTAGCCAAGGCGATGGACGTAAAATGCGCCCCGCAGGAGTTTTATGTTCCTGCGGAGCGCAAACACATATATTCCTTTCGCCTTGTCCCCCAAGAAGGCACTCTTGGAAAGGAATCACGTGGACCTTAATCCGTGAATTAAGGGTGGACGTACTGCCGGCGCCCTCGCCGACAGAAAATGCGTTGTGCTGGTGTCCCGCCAGCACAGAGTAAAACTCACGGATTCAGGCTGGAGGAAAACTGCAATTCCCTTTTTTTAAAGGCCAATCTTCACCTTTGCAGCCTCTGCAATGCCACCCGCGGCCTTCGCTCCGCTGTTCGATATGGCATTCAGACTGTGAATCTGGGTAGGGCCAATCCAGCCTGCCTTTACACCGATATACCCATAAAGCCACAGGATGGCAAGAATCAAAACCACTGCTCCGATGACTGACGGCAGAACACGTTTGAGTAAAAGTTTCTTAAGCATTTGATTTCTCCTTGTGTTGAGTTAATCTTTGATTTGTTTACTGGGCAAGGTGTTATTGACATTTGAAATCCGTGAAACGACACCTATTCCCATGGATGTCCACAGGAACCACGCTTCGAAGATCCTTCATTAAAATCCAAGTTCCATGCCGTCTTCGGCGACCAGGTATGGTGCAGGAACATGGATGGGATTTTTCCAAAGGGTTCGGGCGAGGTGGTCCAGCACCAGATGCGTTTTGGCGTTCACAATCTCGGCATCCACCAGCGCCTTGACCATCGTCTGAATCATTGTGAAATCGTTGTGCTCAAAGATGCGAAAGTCGCCGGGACGCTCTACGGTCGCATCCCAGACAATGGTATCCAGGTGCTTTCCCTGCAAAGCATTGCGTTCTTTCTTCGTCAGCCAGGCACCATCTAGCGCATAGAGGAAATTGGCGCGTTTCCCTTCGACCAGGTAATGGACAGGCAGGTTGTCGTAGAGGTCATCCAAATGGTTTGCCAGCAGTGGCGTGACCGTCCAGCCGTGCGTCTCAAAGGCATGTCCCACCGCAAAAGGCTCCCACGCCACCCGTGCGGAGACTTCCGGCGGTAGTTCCTCCCGCAATGCCTTCAGCAGCAACGCCGTACCGCGGAACACCAGCGGAGTCGCAGTGCCGTGCGCAGGACGATCTGGGCGACTTCGGCGGGAAAGCAGTGGTCGTCATGGTAGTGCGTAAACCAAAGTTCCTTCAAGGCAACGACATCCACCTGGAACTTCGTCAGGCTGCGAAAGCCCGTGCGTCCTGCGTCAATCAGCACCGTGCCGTTGACCAGCGTCTGCGTGCTGCCATAGATTCCCGGTTCGCCATAGCGCGTCCAATCCATGTCGCACGCCTCAGTACCTAAGAATCTGAAGGAAAACTCATTATCGGTCATTGCGATCAATCCTGCCTAGTGTTGACACACTAGAAAACGGCAAATCATTTCAAGTGTTGCTCTTGAGGCAATTTAATCGGTATTACCGAAATTGCCAGTGCGTCAAACCACTTTGATTTAGAAAACCGACCGACTTTTGCAACGGAATGGTTTCCGGCAACTATATTCCGAATAGTTTCAATTTTAAAGAATGGCCAGCACAATGAACTCCATTTCCATTGATTTCACTGCCTCGCAAGGGAAAATCAAGCCCCTGCATGGAGTGAACGACTGTCCGGTCTCGCTCGATTCGCCGCCGAAAGGCTTTGCCGAAGCGGGCATCCCCTACTGCCGACTGCATGACACCGCCGGAGCCTTCGGTGGCACGCACTATGTTGACATCCCGAATGTCTTTCCGGACTTCGACGCCGACCCCGCCAACCCCGCATCCTACGACTTCGCCTTCACGGACGCACTGCTGAAGCAAATCCACGCAGCCGGCACGGAACCCTTCTACCGCCTCGGCGTGACCATCGAGAACAACTGGCGCATCAAGGCCTACCACATCTTCCCGCCGAAAGACTTCGCAAAGTGGGCGGAAATCTGCGCGGGCATCGTCCGACACTACAACGAAGGCTGGGCGGACGGCATGCGACTGGGCATCGCCTACTGGGAGATCTGGAACGAGCCCGAGAACCCGCCGATGTGGCAGGGCACGCAGGAACAGTATTTCGAGCTATACCGCATCACCGCCCGCCGTCTGAAGCGCGAATTCCCCTCCATCAAGGTCGGCGGCTACGCCAGTTGTGGATTCTACGCCGTGACTCGCCCAGGCATGAGCGATTTCTTCCAGTCGTTTCTAACCTGGTACGATGCCTTTCTCGACTACGTCTGCGCATCCGAGACCTCCGCACCGCTGGATTTCTTCTCCTGGCACCTCTACACGGACGACCCGGAAGAAATCGCCCTCCATGCAAAATATGCACAGGATAGACTTTCCGCACATGGACTTACGCAAACAGAGAACATCTTCAACGAATGGAACTACGCCTCGGGCGAAGGGGATCAGCGCTGGGTGAACATGAAGGAGGCGGACGGCGCGGCATTCGTCGCGTCAGCCTTCTGCCTGATGCAGGAGTCGCCCATCGACAAGGCGATGTACTACGTCGCCACGCCAAGTGGATGCTACTGCGGACTCTACTACTTTCCCTCGATGGACCTCACCCCGACCTACTATGCCTTCCGCGCCTGGCAGGAACTCTTCCGCCTGGGCAGGCAATGTCCCGTCAGCGGTGACGAATTGCCACCAAAATGCTATGCGACCGCAGCCACCGACGGCACGGACACCGCAGTGCTCCTGGTCAACAACGGCGATGATACGCAGGAACTCTCGCTGAACACCACCGGTCCGGCCCTCAGCCATGCTCGACTGACCGACTGTACACATAAGTTCGCGACGCTCCCCCTCCAGCCGACCACCTCACTGCCGCCCAAGGGAGTCCTACTGCTGACCAGCCAGCCAGTGGAAGACGTCGAACCCGAAGTCCAGCCCCAGCGCATCATCCACGCCGGGCTGGATGGATAAATATCATAACAGACTGAATTACAAAATGAAACGATTTGACATGCATTGCCACGCCGACAGCGGTGAAGCAAAAGACTGGGACGTGTTCGCCACGACCGCGCGGGAGCACAATACAATGCTGGCGGTGGTCGGCGGACTGCGCTACGGCGAACGCGACTACCTCCCCAACGACCAGGTGCTTGCCCTCTGCAGACGCTATCCGGACTGCTTCGTGCCCTTCGCGAAACTGGAGTTGTGGGACACCGCCGACCCAGACCAGGTGTACCGCTTCGCCGAGCAAGGTTTCCGAGGCTTCAAGGGCATCTACCCCTACTACGAATATGACCACGACCTCTATATGCCTGTCTATGAGGCAATTGAAAAATGCGGTCTGCCGGTTTTCTTCCATACGGGCAACTACCGCCCCTGCCAGCTGGACACCATCTACCGGCGTCCCATGCTGAAGAACATGCATCCCATCAACCTGGACCGCATCTGCCGAGCTTTCCCGAAGCTCCATGTCGTCATGGCACACATGGGAACGCGCTTCTTCCAAGACGAGGCATCGCAGTTCCTCAAGATGCTGCCGAACCTCTACGCTGACCTGGGCGGTTGCGGACAGTACATGCGTCTGCAGCCGGACGAACTGGCCGCGATGATCGCTCCCGACCTGCCGGGCACCGATGCAGGAATGGAGGGTTTCCGAAAACTGGTCCTGGGTTCCGACAGCTACATCACCTGGCCGCAACTGATTGGCAAGGCGCAACATTACTACGAGGAACTCCTGAACCGCATCGGAGTGCCAAAGCCAGTCATCGATGACATCATGGGCAAAACAGTCGCCTCCTGGCTCGGCATCGACCTGGAGGATTGAAAAACTTTCTTTTTGACTTTCGCTTACTTCCTACTTTGATGAATCTTATGCCCTGACACAAGGGGCCTTTAGCGTGTTTCGCGGGCACAGTCCCTATCAAATTAACCCGCTCTCCACCAATAATACTCCTGTATGCCCTACGATTTCGAGCATCTTTCTCAGACGCACGACCTCTCCCTGCCGGCGTGGGGTCCCTACGGCAAGCGCTTCTTCGGCATCTCACACCTGACCGACCAAGCACGCGGAACGCGCTTCGACTTCACCGTGATGCCCGGCATCTACCGCCGCGCCGTCGCCTTCCCAGATGTCCTGAGGCCTTCGGGATATCTCCCCTGGAATGTCACCCCTGACCTCAACGCATATTCCTATCGCCAGCAACTCGACGATGCGGGGCTGCTCGTCTGCGAAGTGACCTTCGTCGCCGTGGATGCACATACTCGGTTGGTCGCCAGCCACTTCCTCAACAACTCCGACCTTCCCGTGGACTGCGCCGCGCACCTCGTCGCCTCCCTCGTGCCCAATCCCGTCAGGCAGTTGGAGCCTGCCCACGGCGTGGAAATCATCAAGCCACGCCTCCCCTCCCCCCGCGGACTGGTCTATGACGCATTCTTCCCCTACGAGGAACGTATGGACGGCACCGTCGGCGGTTCCGCCTATCGCATACCAAAGGGTACAAGGTACAGGGTACAGGGTACAAAAACTTCGCCTCTAACCTCCAACCTCCCGCCTCTAACCTTAAAACCGCAGGGAGAAGAGGCTTCCCCTGTACCCTGTACCCTATCCCCTGTACCCTCCCAAAAGCTCTGGCTTCGCGCGGCACCCAAAGGGAGGGTAACACTCAAGGGCGATTTCGGCACCATCACCATCGAAGGCGATGGAAATTTTCATAACTACTTTATTACAAATAAGTTAGATAATTTCAACGGTTTTACTGCCGATGCGGATCTGCTGGTGGACTGTCTTGCCATCTGCGAAACCGAACCGCAATTCGTCTCCGCACCAACTGAAACCCTGCCAGAACTCACGCGCGGGGACCACAGCGTCATTTTGCGCTATCCAGGCGTGGCGACCGCCTATGGGGCACGCTGGAGCGAGAGCGAAACGCTGGTGCGACGCTACGCCGTGGACGACTTCAACCATGTCCTCCTCTACGAAGACAGTGTGCGCCAGACCCACCTCTCGCCGGAGTTCTTTGAGCGTGGCGGCTTGGACTGCCATATCGAGGCCTTCTTTCAGCCAATCTGCGTGGAAGCCCACGCCGACCGCTGGCTCTACGCACTGGTCGCCGACGGCACGCCGGAGGAACTCCTCAAGTGCCTGGACGCCTTCGACTTCGCGCATGCGCCGGAGCTTGTCCGCGAGGCCGAGACGCATTTCGTCACCTGGCCGGAGTCGCCCCTGCGCTTCAGCCAGGAGCGCATGGCCGCCGTGCTACTGAGCAATGTGGTCTATCCGACCTACTTCTGCGGCAAGAACGTGCGCCACCACACCCCCGGCCGACTCTGGAATTCCCTCTACACCTGGGACTCCGGCTTCATCGGACTCGGATTGCTCGAAATCGACACCCTCCGTGCCGTCGAGAACCTCAATGCGTACCTCACCACGCCTGGCGATCCAGACAACGCATTCGTCCACCATGGCTCGCCCGTCCCTGTACAATTGTACCTGCTCTACGAACTCTGGAACCGTACTTGCGACTGCGAACTTCTCGCATACTTCTATCCGCGCGCCAAGCAGATGTACGACTACCTCGCCGGACATGACGAGCGCTCCACTATCCTGAAGCACTCCAAGGAACCCGCCGTCTGCACATGGGACTACTTCTACAACTCCGGCGGGTGGGACGACTATCCGCCCCAGCACTTCGTCCACGAGACCCACCGTCTCACCGCCATCCCATGCGTCGGAACCTCACATGTCATCCGCTGTGCGAAGATGCTCAGCACTCTGGCAGTCATTCTTGGACAAGACACGACAGAATACGACAACGACATCCAACGATTCACCGAGATGCTCCAGACCTATGCTTGGGACGAGGAGTCCTGATTCTTCGGCTACGTGGACCACGACGCCACTGGCAATCCCATCGGCATCCTCCGCCACGAGTCCGGACAGAATTTCAACTGCGGTTATGACGGCGCGATGCCGCTGGTCGCCGGTGTCACCACGCCCGCCCAGGAGGAACGCCTTTGGGCCGCCCTCCAATCCCCCGAACACTTTTGGTGCCGCGCCGGACTCTCCACCGTGGATATGGCCGCACCATATTTCCGCACCGACGGCTATTGGAACGGCTCGGTGTGGATGCCCTACCAGTGGTTCTTCTGGAAAACCGCGCTCGACCACGGTCAGGCGGACTTCGCCTGGCGAATCGCGGAGCGTGCGCTTGCGCTCTGGGAGGAAGAGGTCCAGGCCTCGCACGCCTGCTACGAACAATTCTCCATCAGCTCCGGACGCGGCTCCGGATGGCACCACTTCGGAGGGCTCTCCGCGCCTGTCCTCGCTTGGCATGCAGCATATTATGTGCGGGGAACCATCACCCACGGTTTCGACATCCTGCGCAGAAACTGCCAGGTCACATCCGATGGGCTCACCGCCGAACTCGAAATCAGCGGTCGTGAAGGCGACTTCGCCACCCTTGTCGCCAATCTCGGCGGAACTTCTTGCACCGCAGAATACAACGGAGTGCCCTGCCCCGTGGCCACTCGCCGTCCTGGCATCTTCGAAGTCACTTTGCCCAAAGCCACAGCCGGAAAACTTGTCCTGCGCAAGTAGAGTTCCGCAATTGCCTCCATGACGTAGGAATTTGACGGATCCGCGAAAAACCACCAAATTTCATTCCCGATAGGGAATAGAAAACTTGAAATCTTAAAAAAACGGCTTATATTATTCCCGTTCGGTAATAAAAATTGTCTTGTTCCCATGAAGATGCCTACTTGAACCACAAGCCAGATTTCACCCTGTCCAAACTGCGGAACCTGTCGAGGCATTCTACTTTAAGCTGAATCTGTGAATTTGCGTAAGGCATGTAGCGTCGGCGAGGACGCCGGCAGTACGTCCACCCACAATTCACGGATTCAGGTTACAAAAATAAAGGCTTAAAAACAATTTAGTGCCTTCATGGAGAACATGGCTAGAAAATAGGAGGCAAAATGGCAAAGTTAAAATTGCAGACGGCCGCTGAGATCGGCGCGTTGATACGGCGGACACGGAAAGAACAGCATGTTTCACAGGCGGTCCTGGCGGGGCTTGCATCGGTGGGGACGCGTTTTATTTCTGATTTGGAGAACGGCAAGGGAACGATTCAAATCCAGAAGCTTCTGGATGTCCTAACCGCCCTTGGGCTTGGACTGTACATCTTTAACCGATGGGAGAATGACTGATGCCTACGCTGAATGTCTATCTGCATGGGCGAAAAGTCGGCACATTGTCCTCGGACGAAGGACGCCTTTCATTCCGCTATGACCAGAAATACAGCAATTTGCCCAATCCTGTTCCACTTTCCTTCTCCTTGCCCGTTCGCAACGAGGTTTTCTCTGAGGAAGCGATTGTTCCTTTCTTCTCTAATCTCCTACCCGACGAGGGCGTGCGCGTAAGAATTGCGGAAATTCTCGGTCTATCCCCGGAGAATATCTTCGGTCTGCTTCAGGCAATCGGTGAGGATTGCGCGGGTGCGGTCGCACTGTTTGCGCCTGACAAGACACCGGCGGAATATGGGCATCCGCTTTACCGAATTTTGACCGAAGAAGAAGCGGACGATGTCTTGACCCATCTTGCGGAACGCCCACTCAACATCGGCGCGGAAGGTTTCCATATATCAGGCGCAGGGGCACAGGACAAACTTGTCGCCTGCGTGGATAAAGGACGGATTCTCCTCCCGTTGAATGGCACACCCTCCACTCACATCATCAAGCCTGGCATCGAACGTTTTCCCGAAAGCGTGTACAACGAGTGCTATTGCATGAAACTTGCCAAGGCCTGCGGTCTGCGTGTTGCCGAATGTGACATCCTGAAAATTAACGGCGTTGAATATTATGTGGTGGAGCGTTATGACCGAGAGAAGGTTGACGGTTTCTGGCGACGCCTCCACCAGGAAGATTTTTGCCAGTTGCTTGGAGTCGACCCAAAGTTCAAATATGAATCCGAGGGAGGTCCAGGACTTGTCAGATGCTTTGACCTGATACGACGAATGGAACTCTCAGCGGCCGACACCATCGCATTTCTTGACCAGATTATTTTCTGCTTCCTAATTGGAAACGGCGACGCACATGCAAAAAACTTCTCTGTCATCTACCGTGGCGGACGTCCCGAGCTTGCCCCCGCCTACGATTTGCTTTCGACGACCGTCTATCCCAATCTTGTGGAAAAACTGGCGATGAAGATAGATACAGAATACCACTTCCGATGGATAACACATGGAAAATTCGTCCGCATGGGGCTAAGGGCCGGAATTACGGAGAAGGTGATTGAACTGGAACTGTCAAAATTGGTAAAACGAATCAAATCAGCAACCTCAAAACTCATGGCCAGGCTATCCAAACATCATCCAGCTGATGTATATGGCAAAATTCAAAAAGGCATCGAAGACCGCCTGAAGCAGCTGTCCATGTGACGTTTCGTTGACGAGAGGGGAACCTGTTTTTGCGAGAGGTGCTGTCCAGGCCAGGGAGTCCTAGTCCTTTTGCTTAGTGCACCATGCGGTGATATTCTTGGAGCGAACAGACATCGACTCTTCCGGCGTCGGCTACGGAGTTGGCCAAGCCCTCGGTGGCCATCTGCAATGCGGCGGTGGTGGTGGTGACCGGCAGGCCGAACTCGATGGCCAATGAGCGCATCTTCGCGCCGTCGTCGCCGGGGGCGGAGATATTTACGATCCAGCCGATTTTCTTTTCAAGAATCAGATCACGAAGATTGGGGCGTCCCGCAGTCAGTTTGAAGACCGCCTGACAGGGAATGCCGTGGGTATAAAGCAATTCGCCGGTGCCGGCGGTGGCGTAGAAGTCAAACTCGTGGACTTCATAGAGCTGCCGAATGAAGGGCAACGCCTGTTCTTTGTCCACGTAGCGGATGGAGAGGAAGACGCCGCCGGAGTGCGGGATGCGGTTGCCCGCCGCGTCCTGCGACTTGAGATATGCATTGGCGCCGTCCCAATCCAGCCCCATGACCTCGCCGGTGGATTTCATCTCTGGCGAGAGCGTGATGTCCACGCCGGGGAATTTTGCGAAGGGGAAAACCGCCTCCTTGAAAGCCGAGAATGTGAGCTTCGGCGTCTGCGTAAATCCGATCTCCTTCAGCGTCTTGCCGACCATGCACAACGCGGCGTATTTGGCCAGCGGCACGCCGGTGGCCTTGCTCGCAAACGGGACTGTCCGCGAAGCGCGTGGATTGACTTCGATTATATAAAGTACATTATGCTGCACCGCAAACTGGATGTTCATCAGGCCAACGACGTGCAGTGCCTGCGCCAGCCGCCCCGCCGCCTCGTGAATCTCCTGAAGCACCGCCGAAGAGAGGTCACGCGGTGGGATGGAGCATGCGGAATCGCCGGAGTGGATGCCCGCCTGTTCGACATGCTCCATGATCGCCCCGACCACGGTGGTCTGGCCGTCCGAGAGGCAATCCACATCCAGTTCTTGGGCGTCGCTGAGAAATTTGTCGATGAGAATGGGATGTCCTTCGGAAACGCGTGTCGCCTCCGCCATGTAGGTGCGCAGCGCATCCTCCTTTCCGACGATTGCCATCGCCCTGCCGCCCAGCACGAAGGAGGGCCGGACCAACACGGGGTAGCCGATTTCTTCGGCAATGCGGCACGCCTCGTCGGCGCCTTTCGCCATCCCACTTGGCGGCTGACGGACCTGTGCGACCTTGGCGATGCCCTTGAAGACACCGCGGTCGTCGGCGGCATCGATGTCAGCGGGTGGCGTGCCGAGAATATGGACACCCGCCGCAGCCAGTTCGCTGGCCAAATTCAGCGGCGTCTGTCCGCCAAGTTGCACAATCACGCCATTGCACTGTTCGCGCTCATAGACATTCAAGACATCCTCGAAAGTCAGTGGTTCGAAGTAGAGGCGGTCCGCCGTGTCGTAGTCCGTGGAGACGGTCTCCGGGTTGGAGTTGACCATGATGGTTTCGTAGCCCGCCGCCTTCAAGGCGAAGACCGCATGCACGCAGCAGCAGTCGAACTCGATGCCCTGACCGATGCGGTTGGGGCCACCGCCCAGAATCATGATTTTGCGGCGGCCCTCCGCATCCCGAACAGGTTCGTCGTATTCCGCGTATGTCGAGTAGTAGTATGGCGTCATGGCCGCGAACTCGCCTGCGCAGGTATCCACCGTCCCGTAGGCAGGGCGGATGCCATAGGAGCTGCGCAATTCGCGAATCTCGCATTCCGTCGTCTTCAGCGAATAAGCCAGCTGTCGGTCGGAGTAGCCCAGCTCCTTCGCTTGCCGGAGACATTCGGGAGAATTTATTATAACTTGTTCAAATTCAATAAGTTGAGATAATTTTCTTAGATAAAAGAGGTCAATGCCCGTCAATCCGTGGAGCTTCTCGACTGTCCAGCCCCGTTTCAGTGCGGCATGAAGGACATAGACGCGTTCCGCGTTGGGACGCGTGAGTTCATGCGCCAACGTCTCGTCGTCCAATTTCTCGAAAGGCTCCTGCTTGGGTTCCAGTCCGAATCCCCAGTGACCGGTTTCGAGGGATCGGATGGCCTTCTGGAAAGCCTGGTTGAAATTCCGTCCGATGGCCATGGCCTCTCCGACGGCCTTCATCTGGGTTCCGAGGGTGGAATTCGCCGCCGGGAACTTCTCGAAGGTGAAACGCGGCATCTTGACCACAACATAGTCGAGCGCCGGCTCGAAGCAGGCGGGTGTGTCGCCGGTGATGTCGTTGCGCAGTTCGTCCAGCGTGTATCCGACGGCGAGCAACGCGGCGATTTTTGCGATGGGGAAGCCCGTGGCCTTGGAGGCCAGCGCGGACGAACGCGAGACACGCGGGTTCATCTCAATGATGAGCCGTTCCCCAGTCGCGGGATTGACCGCCCACTGCACATTCGAGCCGCCGGTCTGGATGCCGATGGCGCGCATGACCTTCAAGGAATCGTCGCGCATCGCCTGGTATTCACGGTCGGTAAGTGTCATCGCCGGTGCCACGGTGATAGAGTCGCCGGTGTGGACGCCCATCGGGTCGAGGTTCTCGATGGAACAGACGATCACCGAGGTTCCGCGCTTGTCGCAGATGACCTCCATCTCGTATTCCTTCCATCCAAGAAGCGACTCCTCGATAAGTACCTCGTGGTTCAAGCTGGCTTCCAGCCCGCGCTCGACAATGCTCCGGAACTCCTCCTCGCTATGGGCAATTCCGCCACCTGTTCCACCCAGCGTGAAACCCGGTCGCACAATCAGTGGCCACTTGCCGAACGCCTTTGCGATTACCAGCGCCTCCTTCAACGAATGTGCCGACTCGGAGCTGGCACTCCGGATGCCGATGGAGTCCATCGTCGCCTTGAAGAGTTGTCGGTCCTCCGCACGCTGGATTGCCTCGGCATCCGCCCCGATGAGTTCGACATGGTAGCGCTTCAGCACGCCGTTCTTCCAGGCCTCCATCGCGAGGTTCAGCGCAGTCTGCCCGCCCAACGTGGGCAAAAGTGCGTCCGGGCGTTCACGGCGGATGATCTCGCTGAGGTATTCCGCAGTCATGGGCTCCAGATAGGTCCGATCCGCGAACTCCGTGTCCGTCATGATGGTCGCGGGATTGCTGTTCAAGAGGACCAACTCGTAGCCCTCGCGTTTCAGCGCCTTGCATGCCTGCACGCCGGAGTAGTCGAACTCGCAGCCCTGACCGATTACCACCGGTCCGGCACCAAGTAGCATAATTTTCTGGATGTCAGTGCGTTTTGACATATTGGGAAGTTGAAACTAAAAAGGGTTAAGGTAAAAGTTTATGGTCTCTATTCCCGTAAGTCAGGTTCCCCTGACTTTAATCTCTAATCTCTAACCTCTAACCTTCAAACTTGCTTCGACGAGTCCGACAAAGAGCGGATGCGGGGTGAAGGGGCGCGACTGGAATTCGGGGTGGAACTGGCAGCCGATGTAGAAAGGATGCTCCGGCAATTCGACCATCTCCACAAGCGTATCGTCTGGACTGGTTCCACCGACCTTGAGGCCTGCGGCTTCCAGCGTTGCACGGTAGTCGTTGTTGAACTCGAAACGATGGCGGTGACGTTCCGAAATCAATTCCCTGCCATACAACCGCGACGCACGACTTCCCGCCACCAGTTGACAGGGATATGCGCCAAGCCGCATGGTGCCGCCTTTCTGGACGACCATGCGTTGCTCCGGCATCAAGTCAATCACCGGATGCGAGGTCTTCGCGTTGAACTCCGTGGAGTCCGCGTCCGCATAGCCCAGAACATTACGCGCGTATTCAATGACCATGCACTGCATGCCCAGGCAGATGCCCAGGCACGGCATCCCGTGGGTTCGTGCGTATTGAAGCGCGGCAATCTTTCCGGCGATGCCGCGCGCACCGAAACCGCCGGGTACGAGAAGTCCGTCGTAGCCTTCCAGCTTCGAGCAGTCCATTTCCAGTTCCTCGGCCTCTATCATGTCGCATACGACCTTGGTACGCAAGGCAATTCCCGCATGTGAAAAGGACTCGAAGATGCTCTTGTAGGCGTCCCGCAGACCGGCATATTTGCCGACCAATGCAATCCGACACGTCCGCTCAGGATGCAGCACGCGGTTCAACAGCTCTCGCCAGTCGTCAAAATGACTTTCGGTAACGGGCAGGCGAAGCAATTCAAGGACCTTCGAATCCATTTGGCGTTCCGCCAGCTCCTGTGGGACCTCGTAGATGGAATGCTGGACGTCGCGTTCCTCAATGACATATTCGTCAGGAACATTGCAGAAGAGCGAGAGTTTTCGGCGCTGCTCGTTTTCCATTGCATTCTCGGTTCGGCAGACAAGCATGTCGGGGAAAATGCCGATGTTGTGGAGGATGCTCACGGACTGCTGGCTCGGTTTGGTCTTCATCTCGCCAACCGACTTGATGTACGGCACTAACGTAAGGTGAATCACGATTGCATTGCCCAGGCCCGCCTCATTCTTGAATTGTCGTACGGCCTCCAGAAAGGGCAGCGACTCGATATCCCCCGCCGTCCCGCCAATTTCCGAAATCACGATGTCAATATCGGGCTTTGCGGCGCTGCGGATGGCCGCCTTGATTTCGTCGGTGATATGCGGGATCATCTGAACCGTCGCCCCCAGATACTCGCCCGCGCGTTCCCCCGCAATGACCGAACTGTAGATCTTCCCGCTAGTGTAGTTGCTATGGCGGTCGCACTTCACTCCTGCGAAACGCTCGTAGTGTCCGAGGTCAAGGTCGGTTTCCGTGCCGTCGTCGGTCACATAGACTTCGCCGTGCTGATAGGGGGACATCGTCCCTGGATCGACATTCAGATACGGATCGAATTTCTGCATGGCGACAGTGTAGCCATGTGACTTGAGCAAATAGGCCAGGCTTGCGGCGGTGATGCCCTTGCCAAGTCCGGAGACCACTCCGCCAGTGATGAAGATGTGCTTGCTCATTCTGGTATTTGGCGTTTCTGCATGAGTTCTCGGAACTGCCCAAAGAGGTACCGCGCGTCAAACGGTCCGGGCGCGGCCTCCGGGTGATATTGCACGGAGAAGGCAGGAAGAACCCGATGGCGGATGCCCTCGATGCTCCCGTCATTCATATTGAAATGCGTGACTTCAAGTTCTGGCGGCAACGATTCCGCCAGTATCGCGAAATTGTGGTTCTGTGAAGTGATCTCGACATTCCCTGTCAAAAGATTCTTGACGGGGTGGTTGCAGCCATGATGTCCAAAACGCAGTCGCCCTGTCTTCGCCCCGCAGGCCAGTCCGAGTATCTGATGGCCCAGGCAAATGCCCATGATTGGCACCTTCCCCAACAACTCTCGCACACATGCGATCACGCCAGTCACACCCGCCGGGTCGCCTGGGCCATTCGACAACAGCACGCCCGCAGGCTTCATCGACAGGATTTCCCCCGCGCTCGTGGAACAAGGCACCACGGCGACCCGGAAGCCGCTTTCGGCCAGTTGCCGCAAGATGTTGTATTTCACACCGCAATCCAGAACCACTACCGTCTTGCCCCCTGACTCCGACCATGTATAAGACTGCTTGGCAGTGACTCGCCCTGCACAGTCCAGCCCATCCAGCCCTGGCCAGTCCTGTGCCTTCGCAACCGCTTCCTCTGTCGACATATTCGTGCCATC
>JAFXSU010000226.1 GCA_017525435.1 Victivallales bacterium | reverse complement strand
GTACGCAGTGGGGTCTGGCGGAGACGCAATACCCCATCCTTGCTCAGGTCATCCGCCCCGGACAGGGCGATGCGCTGCTGCCGGACCACAACTGGGGGCATCGGCTCTACCGCAATTCATTCCGGACCGCCGAACAGACCTATCCGACCTACAAATGCCCCATGCAGTTCATGGCCTTCAACCAAGACGATGCAGGGCTGTACATCGCCGCGCACGACCCCGGCGCACGCCCGAAGCGCCTGAAGGTCTCCAGTACGCAGGAAGTCAGTTTCCGCGTCCATGCGGAGAATGCCTCGCAGCCCGGAGCCGGCAACGGCGACGACTTTGCGTTCTGCGTGGCTGCCTACCGTGGTGACTGGTGGCAGGCCGCCAAACGCTACCGCAAATGGGCCACCTCCGAGACGCCTTGGACCGCCAAGGGCCCTATCGCCTCACGCACCGACTATCCACGGGCTCTCGTGGACGCCTCCTTCTGGCAGCGCCTGACCAGCCAAAACAAATCAACCGACGCGGTTGCCTCCATGATGGAGGAACTCCACGGTCGCATCGGCCGCCGCCCCGGTTTCGCCCTCCATTGGTACTGCTGGCACCAGATCCCTTTCGACAATTCCTATCCCGAATACTTCCCTACCAAGGAGAATTTTGCTGAAAATGTCCAGCGTCTGACCGCCCAGGGGATGCTGATAATGCCCTACATCAACGCGCGGCTCTGGGATGTGGACATACCGTCCTTCAATGACGAGGTCCGCTCTGCCGCCGCCTTGCCCGAACACGGTGAAATCGCCAAGGAGACCTACGGTTCCGGACGCTACCTCAACCCGATGTGCCCATACACCAAGCTCTGGCAGCAGAAAATCGCGGAAATCTGTACCCGGCTGATGGACGAATACCATGTCAGCGGCATCTACCTCGACCAGATCGGCTGCGCTTCGCCCGAACTCTGCTTCAACCCCTCACACGGACATCCACTCGGCGGAGGAACCCACTGGGTGGACGGATATCGCGCGATGCTGACGCCAATCAAGAGGATGGCCGCCGCGAAAGGCGTCTTCCTCACCATGGAGCATAGCGCCGAACCCTACATGGACAACATCGACGGCAACCTTATCTGCTCAGAGCGCTTCCAGGAGGAGGTCCCCTCTCTCGCCGCCGTCTATTCCGGCTACACCATCTACTTCTCCAGCGTCAGCCATCCACGTGATGACCTCGCGGCATTCCGCGCCTGCCAGTGCCGAGACTTCCTCTGGGGAGGGCAGCCAGGTTGGAACGGCGAATGGATGGCCAACGACGCACACCGCGACCACTTCGCCTACGATGCCTATCTCGGGCACCTCCAGCAGACCGCCAAGGAGTTCTTCCGCGAAGGCGAGCTCCTCGGCGAGGCGAAGCCCGCCAACTACCCTGGCCAGGTCACGGTGACCTGGCACCACAAGGCACCCCACGCCGCCACCCTCCAGGCCGTCCAAGGATACTGGTGGAAGGCACCGGACGGACGGCTTCTCCTTGCCGTCGGCAATCTCTCGCAGGAAGTCGGGCGGCTTGAACTCCAGCCGACCAACCTCGTGGAACTCTCAGGGCGGGACCGCCAAACCGACTTCCTCGCAGAACGCCTCACCGCAGACGGCAAAGCACCATTGGCGGTTTGCCAAAGCGGTTGGTTCAGCCATGACTTCATCCTGGAACCCGGCGAGGTCTGCCTTGTGACCTTCACGCCGGCAGTTCCTGAAACGCTCAAAGACGCTCAAATTTGCGCAGAAACGCTCGCATTTGACGACATGACCGCGCCCGAATTGCGCAACGCGGCAGCGGAATTCCTCTTCCGCACCAAATATGGCGTATGGATTTTCAACCCAGAATGCTGGCTTTACGTGGTTCCAGGCTCCCACATGGATTTCAGCTGGCAACTTGCGACGACTGCCGCAGAAGGGCAGGGGCAGTATCCAAAAGTCCAGGGCAAGCCAATTGAAGGCATCAGCATCGTTCTCCCCGATGGGCAGGAGATCCCCGCTCGACAGGGAGACCACACCCACGCCATCCGTTTTGCGTGCGATGTGTCGTTGTCGCCGCTGGCCTGTTGTGAATTGCGCCGCGGAAAACTGTCGTGGCGCATTCCGGTGTGGTGCCGGACGGTACATCCCGTGGAAGTCACGCTTGGCGACGTGTCAGAAATCCGCGCCGGCAAGAGCTTCGTGCTGCCAGTGACCATAGAGAATTACCAGGAGGCTCCGGCCAGTGGCGTCGTTCGGCTGAATCTCCCTGAGACTTGGGTGGTCGAACCATCGCGCTTCATCCACTATGAGAAGGTGGAGATCAATCGCCCAAAGTCCGTCCGCGTGCATGTCTCCGTGCCTGAGAATGCATCGGCAGAGCCGTTCTTCCTCACCGCGGAGGTCATCGCCAATCGTCGGGCCCGTGCACTGACGGTATTGCCGTCCCGTCCGCAAATGACCGCCCGCCGTGCCACGCAGCCCATCGATGTGCGCAACCCCGCCGGATGGCCGACGGAATCTGCCTGGACCGAAGTCGGCGGGACTACTCCCGAAGGTGTCAAGATCACCGACTATCGCGGAAACGGCGACTGTTCCGGACGGCTCCGCTGCGCCTGGGACGACCAATACCTATATGTACAAGCCGAAGTCACGGACGATGTCCATGCCCAGAAGATCGCCGGCGAGAAGCTCTGGAACGGCGACTGCGTCCAGATTGCATTGCGGCCAGGAATTCCGAATCCCACCCGCGCCTACGACGGCCAGGAGCGCGAAATCGGCCTCGCCCTCACCGAGAACGGCTTCGCGTTGGCCTACCAGTGGATGGGCGGTCCACGCCTGGGGATTCTCGACAATGCACCCGTCGTCGTGAAACGCGAGGGGAGCAAGACCAGCTACTGCGCCGCGATTCCATGGAGTGCCTTGCTCTTGTCCGCGCCTTCCACGGGAGAGACCTTCTTCTTCTCCTTCACCATCAACGACAACGACGGTGACGGTCTCCGTGGCTGGCTGGAGTGGACGCCCGGCGTCTGCGGAGGCAAGGACTCCTCGCTCTTCGGCGAACTCAACTTCGCCAAGTGATTCCGGTGAACAAATCCTGCCAAAATGCATAGGCGCAGACTCCATGGAGCTGCGTTCAGAGCCAGGTTGGGATTGGCGTAGGCGTGGCCGGGGGCTGGTCAGCCAAATGGAAGACCAGCGTCCCGCCGTGTTCCAGCTCCGCGACCGGCAGCCATGGTTCGCGGAATGAACGCCCGTTGAAAATATATTCCACGGGATAGATGGCGGTCGGGCTTTCGCGGACCGTCTCAATTCGCAATGTCCCCTGTGTCAGGTCGATTTCCGCTTTCGCGACGGACGGCGATCCGAGCAGATAATATTGCGTGCCCGTGAGCGGGTACAACCCCAGACAACTCCATACATACCAAGAACTTAATGCGCCGGAATCCACATTGCCGGGAGCCCCTCCTTCGCCGTCCGTGAACTGAAAGCGTCGGATCAGGTCGCTGACCTCGGCGAAGCGGTCCGCACGTCCGCACCAGAGATAGGTGGCGGGTGTCTCCATGTCCGATTCGTTGTTCAACGCCTCGAAATAGCCCTCGCGCGTGGGACGCACTTCGGCGGTTTCCGGACCGTCGTAGCCGATGGTGAAAAAGTCATCCAGCATCTGATTGAAACGCTCGCTTCCACCGGCCAGCGCGATGCGCTGCAACATGCCGGTGTGCGCCCGGAAGGAGTAGTTACGGTAGTTCCCTTCGTAGTAGATGGCATCTTGGACAAGATATCCGGTCGCAGGGTCGTATGCCTTTTCCCACAGAACACTGTGTTCCTGCAGTTCCTCTGCGTATTCGGAATCTCCGCAGGTCTGTGCGACAAGCGAAGCCGCATGATATGCTCCGGCGATGTCCAGAATATGCGTGGGGGACTTTCCGGTGTAGTCGGCGTGGCGGAATTCCGCTATGAGCGCGCGTTTCACTCGCGGATAGTCATCCGGGGTGAGGATTCCGCGCACAAAGCCGTCGCACAGCGTATAGACCACGAGCGCCGAAGCCTGGTTGGATTCGCGGTCCAAGGTCTCGTTCATCGAATAGAAGATGGGAAAGAAGCCGAAGCGCTCGATGGTGTCCAGCATGGAGAGCAGCAGCGCACGGGCGTGGCTTGGCGCAACGGAGAGCGCTAGCGGCAGTTGCGTGCGATAGATGTCCCACATCGTGACGAAATCGATGTAGCCGCCGTCGTGCCGGACGGGTTTGACCAACGAATGGTAAAGGCAGCTGTAGAAGCGTGCGGCCAATGCGGGGTCGGAGAATTCCACACGAATGCGCTCAAGTTGGGTGGACCAGGTTTCCTGCGCCTCGTGGTGCACGCTGTCGAAGCCCTTGGCGGCAGCCTCCTTCGCATGGAGTTCCGCATTCTGCGCACTGCCCATCGAGCAGCCAATCGCCATCTCGACGTCTGCGGTGGCGAAATCGTATTCGATCACGCAGTTGTAGAGGGCGGATTTGGCGACTTCGCCTTTGACCAAAATGCAGAACCAGATCTGCACGCCGTTGGCGATCAGCGAACCCTGCCAGCCGGTCTCGCCGTGGCGGGCGGCGGCATTCCAGTCGATCTGCTCCCCGTAGCGTTTGCCCATGGTGAGACGCAACCCGATGGCATTGATGTCGATGTCAAGATGACCACGTCCGCCGTGGAAGTGGTATCGGTGCATTGCCGCGAAAGGCGCGGCGGTCAATTCAAAATCCACGCCGTAGTCGGCCAGCGTCGCGGAATAGTATCCAGGCTTTGCGATTTCGTCGATGAGGTCAGAGACGTGGCCGGTGCGGGCACCGGAAAAACTGGGTGTGCAAAGAAGGTAGTTGTAGAAATGGCCGACATAGCCGGTGCCCGACATCTGGAAGTGCGTAATCCCCCAGGCCACCTTGCGGTCATAGACCTGCGGCGCGGGGCCGTTGCCGGAACAGCCGTTCTTGCCGTAGCCTGTCGGATACGCACCGGAATACGGACAGGCGGATACCCACCCAAAAGGAAGTTGCGCCCCTGGATGGGTATTGCCTGTCTGCGCCTTGAGCCAGTTCCAGCCACGGACGGTGCCTTCCGGTTTGCGTGACCGGACGGCGCCATTGCCCCAGAAGGGATCGACAAGGGCATATGCGTCTCGCTGCGTGTCAAACATCATTTCAGTATCCAGACTTCCTCCGGAATGGGCTGGTTCAAAATCGCATTGCGGAAATGGATGGACAGGATATCGCCGGTCTTTTCCTCAATGCGGATGCACACGACGTGCGTGAGGTCTTCGGAGAACTCAATCTCGACTGCTTTTGCGATGGTCACCAGCATTCCGCCGATGGGCGTGAGCCGCACACGGTTGGCTGCAAGCACGGTCACTTCAGCCTCCTTGCGCAGTTCGGGAAGGTCGCCGGAGAGCCACTGTCCGAGACGCTCCTGAAGCAACTTGATCCAAGGCAGTTTTGTTGCAGGGATGGATAGGACCTTGCCCGTCTCGCCGTCCCATTGCGACAATTTTCCGTCCTGCATCCGGAATGCGCACGGCAACGGCTTTTCCACGCACCACAGCAACCGCGAAGCGGACGCATCGTAGGCGAGGCGTCCAGCGAACTCCAGTTTCATCTCCAATGCAGGCATCTCGCGAACCTGCGTGAAATCGCTCTGGATGGTCTGGACCGCAACGAGTTTCTCGGAAAGTTGTCGCTGGAACTCTTCGATGCTTGGGAACGATTCGGCGCCCAAGCATACTGATAATAGAAATAATATATTTGTAATTAAGTATTTCATAGTAATTTTTTATTCCGGAGATCAAAGAAGCGCATGGGCTTGCGGGAACGGCCATAGACATGCAGGCGAGCGTCTTCAGATGTGACCAGTTTCACCTGGGGCTTCACGCGCGTGCGAGTGGCGATGCGTTCCCGAATTGCCTCTGACGTGAGTTCAGGGTGGGTGGGGTCGATGGCCACGCAGACGGTCACTTCGTCCGAAAGATCTGCACCAGTAACCTCAAGATAGTATTCATCCACTCCGGGAATGGCATCCAGCGCGGCGGTGAAGGTTGCGGGGTAGATGCTGGTTCCGTGAACCTTTAGGAGTTGCGCCTTGCGTCCGACGATGGGGCCAAGACGTGGCGTGTGGCGCCCGCAGGCGCACTCTCCAGGGATGATGAATCCCATGTCGCCGGTACGGAACCGGAGGAGCGGCAGCCCTTCGACTTGAAGAGGCGTCAGGACGATTTCGCCGATTTCGCCGTCCGGCAGACGATTGCCATTCTGGTCGAGGATTTCGGGAATCACAAGGTCGGCGGCGGCATGTCCGCCCGCACACTCGCTGCATTCGGCAAAACTGCTCTGTGTTTCGCTAGCCGCATAGGTGGAGTGCGCCGCGCCTGGCCAGTAGCTGTTGAGCTGCTCGCCCAGTTCGGTGAGGCTGAGGTCGCTTCGACGCAAGGGCTCACCGATGCACATCGCGGTACGGACGGAATGTCCATCCAGGCCATTCTTCTCCAGATATCGTACCAGCCGTGCCAGAAAGGACGGTACTCCGACAATGCCTTCGGGCTTCATTCGCATCAGGATTTCCGCATGGCTCTCAACGGTATTGAGGCCATTGCGGATTCCAGTGGCTCCCAAGGCGACGACACCACTGAAATAGGCCAGCCCTGCAATGAAGCATCGATCCATTGTGCAGGTCAGCAGCACACGGTCACCTGGTTTCATTCCTGCGGAGAGGAAGCCCGTGGCATCCGAGTAGGCAAGTCGCGCCAGGTCGTTCTTGGTGTATGCGATTTGGCATGGCACGCCAGTGGTTCCGCTGGTGAAGCCCAAATCCGCAATCTGCGCGCGGGGCACTGCGATGAAGTGCTGTCCGAAGTCCGCGAAGTCGCTCTTGTCCGTAATGGGGAAGTCCTGTAGCTCCTCCAAGGAATACTCGCGGTCGGGGAAGTGCGCCAGCACTTCGCGATAGTATGGCGAGTCGTTGCGCAGGTGCTTCAGGTGCGCATTGAACAACGCGGTCTGGAGCCGGCGGATTTCCTCTTTGGGCAAGAAGCCCAAATCATTGTGGCAATCGAATTTCTGCATCGGATGGCAGGATGTCCGAGGGCTACAGCGCGAAGGTGGTCTCCTTGCCAGGTGTCAGTTTCAGTGCCTTTCGACCAGGCAGCTCCAGAGTGGCCACGATGCCCGTGGGCACGCTGCAAGTGTATTTGCGTTTGCCATGGACGGTCTCGAGCCGGCTGGCAATCCTGCCCTGCGGGGCCTCGTACGAACAGTCGAAGTCCTTGAGGTCCTTGAGGTCCACTGCGGGTTTGAGGCAGACTTTTGCGAAGCCAGTTGCAGTCGGCTGGATTCCTGCAAAGTATCGATAGATGCATGCGGAGGTGTCGCCGAACATGATGTGCGTCTGGGAGGAATTGCCGTTCCACTCCTCCCAGAGCGTTGTCGCCCCCAGTTCTTTCCAACGAATCCAACCTGGGAATTGATTCTGGGTGAAGAGTTTGAAGAGTTCTTCCAGACAGCCGTTCTCACCTAGGACACGCGGAGTGAATTTCGCCCCCATGATGCCGAAGTCCGCGATGTAGTTTTCCTGTTTTAGCAATTTCAGGAGCTTGGCGAGAGTCTTTTGCGGAGTAGGCGAGAAGCCAAAGTAGAGGCTGGTGGCCAGTGCGGTCACGGAGTCGTTCGCGCAGCCGCCATCGGCTTTTGCGAATTTGGCGTTGAAGCCATCGTGGATGCGGCTGGCCAGCGTCTCCCACCAGTCGAGGTCGTCCGTGCGGCCAAGCAGTCTGGCAAACTCGATCATCCGACGGACGTCGAGGTAGTAAAAGCCCGTGACCACGACGGCGGTCTCCGGCGCATGGGATGCCTTGTAGGGGCACCAGTCGCCCAGCCCGAAGTCCACCACGCCGTCGGTGTCGTGCCAACGGCAGTAGTCAAGGTACTTAGCCATTCGGTCGTATTGCTCGCGGATAAGCGTGTCGTCGCCGTAGAACTGCCAGAGCTGGTATGCGTCCTCGAAGATATACGAGTCCCATGCAGGGCCGTTGCCCCAATTGAAGCCCCATCCGCCAGTGGGGGCGATGCCGGGCAGCTGTCCGGAGGGGCGCTGGGCATCCATGAGCGTGCGTCCGAAATGGAGGTCCGCCAGACGCGTGTCGAAATTCCAGAGACCGGTCTCCAGGGCCAGATTCGCATCGCCAGTCCAGCCGTTCTTCTCGCGGTGCGGGCAGTCGGTGGGAATGCCGGTGAAATTGCAGAGGTAGGTATGCGCGGTGGTCTGCTGGAGCCAGTTCAGATTCTCATTGCTGGTGGTGAACTTTCCAACCCGCCGGAAGTCGTTGTGTATGAAGCACGCGGTAATCTTGTGGAGCTTCACGTCTGGGGCGGTAGTCCAGCAGCGAACATATCGGAAGCCGTGGTAGGTGAAATGCGGGTGGAGCTTCTGACGCCCCTTGCCGTTCAGGGTATATTGGTCACGTTGGAAGAATCCGCTCTTGGCGAAGACCTTGATCTCCTCCGTGTCCAGGTCGCCGCTGGTGCGTAAGCGTTCGCCGTATTCCAGCATGACCTGGCTTCCGGCGGGTCCTTCGACTTCGATTTCGCACCAGCCCGTCAGGTTCTTGCCAAAGTCGTAGATGGTGCAGTGGTCGCTGCGCCAGTTGCTGGCAAACACGGGAATCCGCTCTGCGATTACACAAGGCTCGCATTCCTCAGGGCAAAGCACGCCCGGTGGCGGGTTCGCAGACAGAACCGTCCGCCAGGCAGAGTCATCATAATCCGGCTGGCTGACGAGCTCTGGCTCCAGCCCCATGCGGGTGTCCTGGAACTCGCCGTTGCGCAAGGCGTTCATCGTGATGAAGCTCGCCGCACCTTTCCAGGTCGATCCAGAGCCCGTCAGAATATTTCCTTTGCCATCCTCCAGCTGCAGCAACAGCGAAGGCTCGTTTCGCCAAGGAGCGAACTGGAATTCCCAGACCTCCTTGGTCTGCGGATTGTACCAGCCATTGCCCAAAAGCACCGCTATGGCGTTCCGACCGCGTTTCAGAAGATTGCCAACCTCCAGGCAGAGGTAGCCGGTGCGTTCAGCGAGCTGCGTGACGACCGGTGAGAGCACCTGCTCGCCTACGCGTTGGCCGTTGATGAACACCTCGCACCAGCCAGGTGCCGCGACATACAGCAGTGCGTCTTTGGGCACTTTCGCACAATCGAAGGTCGTGCGCAACCAAGGTGCACCTCGCGAGATGAAGAGTTCGGTGCGGTCCAGGCCGTCTGGCTCTGCAAATGGTGCGCAAATCCATTTTCCCGTCCAAACGGGTTCCGGATAACAGGTAGAGAGTTTTGCCATGGTCAATTCGCAGGTTGGTTTGGAAATTGAAATCTAACTTAATGTAATGCTTTCGCAGTTTTTTGGGCGAAATGCAGTTTACTTGCCTCGTTTGCTTGACTTTTTCCCGAATAGGCATTATGGTAATAGGTAATGCACAATGCCCGTGCAGAACTCTGTCCTCAAACACAGGAGCAAAACAATGAAGAAATTTTTCCTGGCTCTCGCCGCTCTTGCGACTCTCGTTGCCGTGACCAGCTGTGGCTCTCTGCGCACCCCGGCCAACAGCGCCCGAACTGACAAAGTCTGGTATCACACCTTCTTCGGTATCTCCATCGAGAGCGCCGTCTATGGTGATGGCCTGGTCGTGAACCCGATCAACAATTGATTGGTTTCATCATTTGTCACATAAGACATTCTCAACTTAGAGGAAACACGCAATGAAAAAATTCTTCCTGGCTCTCGCCGCTCTTGCGACCCTCGTCGCCGTGACCAGCTGCGGTTCTCTGCGCACCCCGAGCAACAGCGCCCGCACCAACAAAGTCTGGTATGATACCTTCTTTGGCATTTCCATCGAGAGCGCCGTCTATGGCGATGGCCTCATTGTCAAATAAGTGATTCACTGACGACTTTTTTGACTCAAGGGGATTACTTTTTAGTAGTCCCCTTTTTTCATATCATTTCTTCCCAATGATTTGATTCACGAGCTTATATTGTGGACAATTTGGAATGCGAGTTTTGCAATTGCCTTAGGTATTTGATTTAAGAGGCTGACCGTTAAGGCGAAAGAGACGGACCATTGGAGTGACTGAGAGAGGAATCATGTTTGGCTAGGATACGCCAGCATACCGGCTGGCGCAGTTCTGCTCCAATGGTCCGAAATGCATACGGTTATGACTTCTTGGACATTTAATTGCCCATAGCGATGAATGCGTCTCCCATTGCAACTTGATGCGTATTTCGATTGGCACCGCGATGATTTTGAATCCATTCGAAAATCAATGCATTTGTTTGCCGATTTTGCGTGAACCAATGAAATCACCGCAATTGTTAAAAGGCTTTTCCAAGTCGATGGGGAGGCAGACAACTGGCGCTACTTTTTATCGTCATTTTGTTGGATTTGATCCAAATACTTCTTTATGATTCCGATAAACGCTTTTTCAAACTCAGGGATTAACAGATTTTTCAGATCAGACGAAAAGCTCCGGGTTAATTTGTTAAGCAGATGAACATGTGAAGAATGATCCCACATTGTGACGATATTGAGATCATACTTCCTACGGATCTCCTCGTCAAACTCTCCATCCAAAAACGATATAATCCGCGAAATGTGACGGGGGTGACAAGTCGTGGTGACTCCTGCTTCCCATTTCCGAATCGTGGTCCAGTTGATCCTCAGAAACTCACCGAGTTGCTCTAACGAGACACCCACAAAACGTCGCTTTTCCCGAAGCTCTTGGCGTATGGACGAATCAAAGGTGCCATTGAATGATTTATGAGACTTTGGCTCCATCATAGTTATTCAAACCCTAGTTGGTTGTGAGCGATGAAAGCCAGGTGTGCCAACTGGTTGCAGATGTAGGCAAACATGACTTTGATGGCTCGATGGTAGGAACGAACGATTCAACCTCTCAGTCGGGAACTTCAAATAAATTATTTCATGTTGGATGGTTTGTCAAGTATTTTCTCGTACTCTCCTGGTAAGTAATGGAAAAGCAACTTAATGGCCAGCAACATTTGAGAGGTGATAAAGTCAGCTGTTTTGCGAGTATCTAAAATGGGCCAAAATGGATTGCCGCTTGGTGATATCACAAGGTCCTGAATCCGTGAATTTGCGTAAAGAATGTAGCGTCGGCTTAAAAACGCCGACGGAATATGTTGTGGTGACGCCCCGTCACCACGATGTTAACTCACGGATTCAGGAAGGAAATAAAGATGGCAATGTTAACCTAAAACTACAGTCCCAAGGCAAAAATCATAGAAAAACTAAGATTCCGTTTCCTTTCCCGGCAAGGGACTTGCAATCATTGAAAACCGCATTACATTACCATCGTAGGGGGTGGGGGAATACCTCCCTAATTGGTCGCGCATGCGTGTAAACGCAAAAATAGGAATTATATCGTTGACCTGAATCCATGAATTGTGGGTGGATGTACTGCCGGCGC
>JAFXSU010000225.1 GCA_017525435.1 Victivallales bacterium | reverse complement strand
TTAAGAACCCGGAGTTGTAGCGCAATTGGTTAGAGCATCGCCCTGTCACGGCGAAGGTCGTGGGTTCGAGCCCCATCAACTCCGCCAGGTTCTTTTGGGGAATACATTTTAGTTGTTGCGGAGTTGTAGCGCAATTGGTTAGAGCATCGCCCTGTCACGGCGAAGGTCGTGGGTTCGAGCCCCATCAACTCCGCCAATTCTTTTTGAGGACTGTCGCATTTAATATGCACAGTCCTTTTTTGATATCATCTTGAATCTGTGAGTTAACATCGTGGTGACGGGGCGTCACCACAACATATTCCGTCGGCGTGGGCGCCGACGCTACATCACCGCCCGTCGGCGAGGGCGCCGACGCAACATCTTTAATGTAAATTCACGGGTTCAGGATCATAGCTGTCGTTTTGGCGACCTATCCGTGGCAGTCGGTGACCTGAACCGGGCAGGCAGTCAATTGGGAGCGCAGGGCGATGAAGTCTTGCCAGGTGGCGATATTGACGACTTGGGCGCGTAGCTCATGCGGGAAGCCCCGTCCGCCGAGATAGGATGATATGATTTTTCGGCTGAGAATCATTGCGCCTTTTTCTCCGTATTCCTGAACCATCTGGTCCACATGCTCCGTCATCACATCAAGTAGTTCTTCTCGCGAGACGGGAATGGTGGTTCCTGTGGCGATATCTCGGAAAATCCATGGCACTCCAATCGCTCCGCGAGCGACCATCACTTGCTCGCAACCGGTTTCCTTGGAAAGCCTTTGGGCATCCTCCAGACGGAAGATTCCGCCATTGGCAATGACGGGAATCTTGACACTCTCGCGCACAGCTCGGATAATCTGGGTGTGAACGGGACCGGAATAGAGCATCCGCGCCAACCGTCCATGAATGGCCAGGCCTTGCACTCCAATGGCTTCCAGCCGTTGGGCAAGCTTTATGGTGGGTTCTGGGTTGTCCTCCTTGAGGATGCGCATTTTGACGGTGAGTACGCCAGGCCAGTTGTCGCGCATTTCTTTGAGACATTCGAGGGCACGGACAGGCTGGTTCATCAGTGCGGCGCCTGCCAGTCGCTTGATGACCTTGCGTACCGGGCAACCCATGTTGAAATTCAGGGCGTCGAAGTGCCAGGGGCCATCCCGCAGGATGCGCGTGGAGGTTCGGATATCAGTTGGGATGCTGCCAAGCAACTGCACCTGCAACCATTCCTCCTCTTCTCCGCGATGGAGAATCGCCACGCTGTCTGGATTGCCGTGAACGAGTGCTCCTGCGTCAATAAGTGCGGTAGTGCCGTAATACAACCCGTAGCGTCGGCAGGCTCGCCGAAACGGCAGGTCGGTGTAGCCTGCCATTGGTGCCAAAGTGGCTATGGTCGAAACGGGAGGCATAAGGGGCTAATACTTCGCCAATTCCAGCCATTTCAGCTTGACATCGCGTGGCGACCAGTTTCGCCAGATGAAATCGGCGCGGAAATAGCGTGCTCCTGCGGCGGCGAGAGTGGGGAGGATGCCAGTGCGGTCAAGAGGCTTCTTGCGGAGATATACCGTTTGGCAGTTGTGGTTGATGGCCAAGAGTTCTTCGCCGTTGCGGCTGGTCAGTTCCAGTTCCGTGAAATTGCAGGCGCGTGAAGTGGGGCAGAAGCCCTTCATGCTGGCGAAGGCACAGACATCGGAGATGGCCAGCGGAGTGTCCTGGAAGACAGGAATTTCCGCAATCGGCGAAAGGTCGTTGAGAAGCGACATCGTGTTTTCCGACGTGTCGTCCGGTGCCAAGGTGACTCGCTCAAAGCCCTGTTCACAAAGAAAATGCGCGGCAGTCCGGTTGGTCACGTACAGCGGCCAGTCGGCGGTCACCGAGCAGTTTTGCGGGGTGACTTTGCCTTCTGCCAGGATGGGCAGGGCACCGAGATTGGAGATCTGCCACTTGCGGAAGCCCGCCAGCAGAAGTCGATTGGCGAGGGCGCTCCAGTCATGACCGTCATTTGCATGTTGCAAGGTTGGGATGGCGAGGCGGATACGCTTGCGGTCAAGTTTTTCGGAGAGAGCGCGGAGCGGTCCGATGATATCGTCGTCCGCCGTCATTCCAAGGTCCACAATGACCTCATGGGCTTTTTCCAATTCACTGGCCGAAAGCAGATTAAGCAAAAATGGCCGATCCACTTTAAGAAGCCAGACCGGGCGTTCCGGGGCGTCTTTAGGAGCTTGTGGTTGCCACGCATCTTCGACCGAGGTGATGGAGGTGATGTCGTTGCTGCGCTCCTCCGCGAGCATTTGCGATACCTCTTCGGCGGCTTTGCGGCGCAGGTCGTTGAGCAGGGAGACTGGCACGAAGAGCTGTTCAGGGTTGTTCACGCGGATGTCTTGCAGTTCAAATTCGGTGTCGCCAAGCTTGGCGAAGCATTTGCGGACCGCTTCCTCAAGATGCTCCGGGGTGTTTTTGGCGGGTGCCAGCGGCGTCTCCAACTGGAGCGTAGTGGTCACATCCGGCAGTTCGCGTTCACCGATGCAGGGCTGGGAGATTACCGTGAGCTGGTCGCGGGCGATGGTGAGCGCAAAATAGACGGGGTGGCGAGAACGCATAAGCGCCGGCCGAATGGAGGGCCAGGAATAACGGCTTTTGACTTCTTGCGAAGAGGTGCAGAAGACTTTCAGCCCTGGCTCGATTTCCGGGTGGTCAGGAGGAAGAGGGACCTCGACTGTCATCTCAGGTTCGGCGGTAAAGACATTCTCGAAGCGTTCTTGGCCGCCTTGCGAATAGACATGCAATTCGTCCACCGGGAAGCCATAGGGACGATTTGAGCCCGGCGGTTCGACTTGCAGACCGTCGTGGCGTGAGAGCATCTGGTTTTTGAGTTGGAAACGCAGGTAGTCTGGGGAGTTTCGGCGGGAGCCAGGCACCACGGCAGAAACCACGCCGACCTCGGCTCCACGCGGACCTGTCGTGTGCGGGTCGGTGACGCCGGCCGCCCGTTCATTGAGCAGGTGGAATTTGGTCCATGGGCGTGAGAAGATGGTCTTGATGTCCTGTTCGCACTGCTGGCGTTCTCCAGGTTCAAATGTGCAGTCGATGAGATTGCGGTAGTAGTTGGTGACCGCCGCGACATAGAGCGGAGTCTTTTTCCGCCCCTCGATTTTCACCGAGGCGATCTTGAGCTTCTGCAAGGCGCTAATGGTGTCGGTGACAGCCAGGTCTTTCATCGACATCAGGCTGCAATTCTCCTGAATGGTGTGGCCGTGGTTGGCGACCGTCCAGCTGTTCCGGCAGACATAGCTGCACTCTCCGCGATTTCCGCTGTGTCCACGTAACACGCTGGAAAGCAAGCAAAGTCCACTGTATGCATAGCAAAGTGCGCCATGGATGAAGACTTCCAGTTCGATGCCTGGGACGGCGGCCATCAGCGCGATTTCCTCCAGCGTGAGTTCCCGTGCGGCAATGACGCGGCTGAAGCCGAGGTCACGGCAGGCAATCATGCCGGAGACATTGTGGATGGCCATCTGGGTGGAGGCGTGCAACGGAAGCTCAGGGAAGTAGTTGCGCAACAAGTGCGCCGTGGCCAGGTCTTGCACGATCACGCCATCGACCGCCTGGTCGCGCAGGTGATGCAATATCGGCAACAGCTGCGGAAGCTCTTCTTGACGCAAAAGGGTATTGACCGCCACATAGACCTTACGGGGCCACTCCGGGTTGTCGTGCGCCAGACCCATCAGAATTTCCAAATCCTCGGCGGAGAAATTCTCGGCATCCGCACGGGCGGAGAATTGCTTGAGCCCCACATACACGGCGTCTGCCCCATATTCGAAGGCGGCCATTGCGGTTTCAAGATTGCCAGCAGGAGAAAGCAGTTCCATATAATATTAATGAGGAATGAGGAAT
>JAFXSU010000224.1 GCA_017525435.1 Victivallales bacterium | reverse complement strand
GTTAGAGGTTTAGGGCAACTTGATGCAATGCCAAAGATCAAGCTTACCAAGAACGAATTGAAGAACCAGCGCGACGCGCTCAAGCGTTTCGAGCGGTATCTGCCGACTTTGCAGCTGAAAAAACAGCAACTTCAGCTGGAGGTCCGGCAGGCCCGTGAACGGCTTCGCGAGCTGGACGAGGAGAATGAGCGGGTTCTGGCGGAACACTCCGCCGACTTGGCGCTTTTCGCCACGCTGGATCCGGCGGCGCCGCCACTGGCGACCGTCACCGAGTGGCGTGTCAAGTCGCTGAACATCGCCGGTGCGGAAGTGCCGGCCTTTGCCGGACTGGACTTCGAAGTGCCTGAACGCGACCTGTTTGTCAGCCCCATTTGGGAGGACACCGCCGCCGAGCTTCTCAAGCAGCAGACCGAGACTCGTCTGCGCCGACAGTTGCTGGTGGAGCAGCTGGCTTGTATCGAGGAAGAGCTTCGTACGGTCACGCAACGGGTGAATCTTTTTGAGAAGGTCAAGATTCCGGGTGCCCAGGAGAACATTCGGCGCATCAACATCTACATTGGCGACCAGCAGACCAATTCGGTTGGGCGGTCGAAGATCGCGAAGGCGAAATGCCAGTCGCGCGAGGTGGTGGAGCCGCAGCCATAGCCACAGGAATACACCATGATTGAACGGATGAATAAAGTCACGATTGTCTGCCTGGCCGATGACCAGGAGCAATCCCTGGTCGAGCTTCGCAAGCTCGGCTCCGTGCATGTGGTGCCGACGGCGACTGAAACCAATTCGGCGGTGCTGGACGATTTGCGGCGTGAACATGGCGAGCTTGTTCAGGTGCTGTTTTATCTTCGGAGCCTTAAATTGACCGATGCGGACCGTCAGGCTGCTGGCACGCCGATGGCGGATGGCGAGGCATGTTGCCGTGAATGCGGGGCGGCTTTGACGCGGCTGCGTCATCTGAACGAACGTTGCGTGACTCTTGACCGTGAAATTGCCCGGCTGGAACCGTGGGGGCAATTCGACATCGCGGCGCTTGAGCGCCTGAAGGCTCAGGGGTGGCATACTGCGCTGGTAATCCATCCCCAGCCTCCGAAAGGTGTGGATTGGCTGGCAAAATATACCGAGGACGTCGAGGAAGGCGAACCAATCTACGAATATGTCGTGGCGCGGCAGAAAGGACAGCTTCATTCGTTGCTGGTTTCCCGCCGAGACCTTTCGGGACTTGGGCTGCCGATGGCAAATTTCCCGGAGGGCAGTGACCTTGGTGCCCTGCGCCGGATGTCCCACGATGCCCGTCACGAGCGGAACGAGTGCGAAAAACTGCTTCGGCGACACGCAGTGGTTGATTTGGCGTCATTGAATCAGCAGATTCAGCGTCTGGAGAGTGAAATCCGCTTTGAGCAGACCCGCGAAGGCATGGGCAAATCCGGCGGACGGTTGGCTTTCCTTCAGGGATATGTTCCTGAAGCGCAATTGGATGAACTGCGCGAACTGGCTCATGGGAAAGGCTGGGCCATCCGCTACGAGGAAGTGGCGGACGATGATATGGATGTGCCGACGAAATTGTTGATTCCAAAGGCGTTTCGAATGGCGCAAGTGGTGTTGGACTTCATCGGCATCGTGCCGGGCTACCGCGAGGTGGATGTCTCGGTCTCGTTGCTGGTCTTTCTGGCGCTCTTCTGCGGGATGCTGATCGGAGATGCCGGATATGGCACCATCTTTACTTTGGGGAGCCTGTGGTTCTTCTTGAAGGCGAAGAAACTGGGCGACAGGAAGATGGTCGAGTCCAGCAAGTTGCTGCTGGTGATGTCGCTTTCCGTGGTTGGCTGGGGGGCGCTGACTGGCAACTGGTTCGGACTGAAGGCGCCGGGGCTGCCGTGGTTCACGCACGACCAGAACAACGAGCACATCCAGCTCTTCTGCTTCTTCCTGGGGGCCGGTCACATGGCGCTGGCGCATCTTTGGCGGGCGAAGCTCTCACCTGGCTGGCGAGATCGGCTGGCGAATGTGGGCTGGGCGTTGTTCCTCGGAGGAAACTACTTCACGGTCAAGGGGATGCTAATCGACGGGAGCTTTGGGGACTTTACCATCCCGAAATGGCTCTACATTGCTGGAACTGCACTTATCGTGTGCTTCGGCATCAATTGGCGATCCATCAGCGACATCATCAATTCGCCGTTCACGTTCATCAATAGCTTCGGTGACCTGCTCAGTTATGTCCGCCTTTTTGCGGTGGGACTCTCCAGTCTGGAGATTGCCAAGGCCTTCAATTCGATGGCGGCTGGCATCTGGAGCGGAAACCGCTGTCTGATTCCGATTGGCATTTTGGTGCTGGGCATTGGGCATCTTCTTAATGTCGCACTGGCGGTTATGAGTGTGCTGGTACACGGCATCCGCCTCAATACGCTGGAGTTCTCCGGACACATCGGCCTGGAGTGGAGTGGTCGCCCATACCGGCCTTTCCGCTAACCAGACCTTTGTAAAAAAAGTCCATTTCTGTCCATTTCTGTCATGTTTCAACCAATCTTCAAGGAGTAAACATTCATGATTGATTCCACTGCACGTGCCTTGGTCTGCCTGGGTGCCTTCGCCTCGTTTGGCTTTGCCGCCGTCGGTTCCGTCATCGGCTGTGGTTTGGCCGCCGCCTCCGCCATTGGTAGCTGGAAGCGCTGCTATGCGCAAGGCAAGCCGGCTCCGTTCCAGCTGAGCATCCTGACTGGTGTTCCGATGTCCCAGACTTTCTATGGAATGATTTTGATGTACGCCGTGATTGGTATCGACACTCAGTACTGGATTGCCGCGTTGGCCATTGGACTTCTCGGCGGGCTGGGCATTGGTGGTTCTGCCGCATATCAGGGCCGCGCCGCCGCCGGCGCCTGCGATTCCTTTGCGGAAACAAACCAGGGCTTTGCGAACAATCTGCTGGCGCTGGGCATTGTCGAAACCATTGCCATTTTCGTGATGGTATTCGCATTGATGTTCATTGGAAAAATCCCCTTGGCGTGATTTACTTGTATCCGAATAATCCGGGACGAAGACTCTGACCACTGGTGGATCTCTTTTCCGCGCTCATTCTGTTTGGCGGATTGCTGATACTGGGATGCGTGCTTTCCAGCAAGCTCAGCAGCCGTTGGAGCATGCCAGGGCTCTTGATTTTTCTGCTCATCGGCGTGCTCGTGCGGTTGTTGTCGTTGCACGATACAGTATTGTACGATGTCAACAGCCGACTTAGCTGGGGATTGGCGAACCACCTGGGGACCATCGCCTTGTGCTATATCCTGTTCTCCGGCGGCTGTGAATCCTCCCTACAGGAAATCAAGCGCGTGCTGGTGCCGGGGACGGTGCTTTCAACCGTCGGCGTACTACTGACCGCAGTGCTGCTGGGAGGGATTTGCTTCCTGTTGCGGCCGTTGTTGGGGTGTCTGGCAGGGGCGACGCTGACGACCTGCCTGCTCTTTGGTGCCATCATCTCTTCCACGGATGCGGCGGCGGTCTTCACCATCCTGCGTTCCAAGAAGGTCGGTTTGCAAGGGGAGTTGCGGTCGTTGCTGGAGTATGAGTCCGGCTCCAACGACCCGATGGCGACCTTCCTGACGCTTTTCTTCCTCGGGCTTGCCATCACGCCGGAGCTTCCCGTGGGCAGGAGCCTGCTGCTTTTCCTGCCAGCCTTTGCCTGGAAGATGCTGGCGGGGCTTTTCATCGGCTGGGTACTGTCTCAGGCGGCCATTGCGCTTTTCAACCATGGCAATCTCGACCATGACGGCCTCTACTATGTGATGGGCATCTCCGTGGTGCTGATTACCTACTCGCTTGCCGACTTGCTGAAGGCCAATGGCTTCATGGCGGTCTATGCGGCGGGCGTTTTCATGGGCAACCGCTGGTTTGTCTTTCACAATAGCTTCATCCGCTTCGCCAATGCAATCTCGTGGCTGATGCAGGTGGTGCTTTTCACGATGCTGGGCTTCATGACAAGCCCGGAACTGCTCGGGCGGACCTGGTGGCAAGGCCTGCTGCTGGGATGCCTGCTGATGTTCGTGGTGCGACCGGCGATGGTCTTTGCCTTGCTTTGGGGGAAGCGCTTCTCATTTCAGTCCAAGGCATTGGTGAGTTGGGTCGGACTGCGCGGCGGCGCTCCCATCATGTTGGCGACCTTCCCGATGCTCTATCAGGGAAAATTCGACATGGTCCCCGCCGAGGGGTGCTCCGTGGCGCTGGTACTCTTCCATCTTGTCTTCTGGATGGTGCTCTTCTCGGTGGTTTGCCAAAGCTATACCATCATGCCATGGGCGAAATGGCTCAAACTGGACGCGCCGCTGAAGGTCGCGCCCACGGCGCCGATTTCCTTTGACCGCGTGAATCTGCCACGTCAAAAGGGCAAGGCGGCGGATCAGGACGACTATGCAGACAATCGGATGCAGGAGTTCGCCGTGACGCAGGGGTCTTCGTTGGCCGGCAAGGCCATTCGCGACTGCGGTCTGCCTCCGGGTGTCTTCATCATCATGATCCAACGCGACCAGCGGTATATCGTGCCACGCGGAGATACGGTAATCCAGGCAGGGGATACCCTGACCGCACTGGGAATCCGCAAGGCACTTCGACAGGCCGCCGAACAAATTCGCAACTCGTGATCCGTGAATTTCCTCTGTGGTGACGAGGCGTCGCCACAACGCATTCCGTCGGCAAGGCGCCGGCGCTACATCATTCCTCATTCCTCATTCAACATTTCAAGCCATGGACAAAGAAAACACTCTTTATCTCGACCTCAAAGATGGTCGCGTTGTAATTGAACTGTTGCCTCAGGCGGCACCGAAACATGTTGCCCGAATCAAGGAACTGGTGCGTCAAGGCTTCTATGACGGAATCGTCTTCCACCGCGTGATTGACGGTTTCATGGCGCAGACGGGCGACCCGACTGGCACCGGCATGGGCGGCAGCGGTCAGAAGCTCGTTGCCGAGTTCAATGCATTCCCGCATGTTCGCGGAACCGTCTCCATGGCACGTGCCATGGATCCGAACTCGGCGGACAGCCAGTTCTTCATCTGCTTTGCGGATGCGCGGTTCCTGGACGGACAGTACACTGTCTGGGGCAAGGTCGCCAGCGGAATGGAGTTCGTGGACAAGATTAAGAAGGGTGATTCCCGCCAGAATGGCACCGTGTCCAATCCGGACAAGATTGTGAAGATGCAGGTCGCCGCCGATGTGAAAGAGTAGCTGGAGTTCTTTGCATTTATTCCTAAACAGCGCCCGGCCGAAAACCGGGCGTTTTTTTATAGAAGGGGGGGCGGAATTGACGGAAAACCTGTTGGCGTGGGTTATATTAGGTCAATTCTTTTTTGCGGGTTATTTTATCTCAAGAGGTTTTGATGATGTCGATACCGCTTTTAGACCTAAAACAGCAATTTGAGTCCATCAAAGACGAAGTCATGCCCAGCCTGGCCGAATTGTGTGCCAGCCAGTTGTTCATACTGGGACCGAAGGTCGAGGAGCTGGAGCAGTGCCTTTCCGCATACTGCCAGGCGAATTATGGCTGTGGCGTTTCCAGCGGTTCGGATGCATTGCTGGTTTCCCTGATGTCAGAACAGATTGGCGCGGGTGACGAGGTCATCACTTCGCCATATACCTTCTTTGCTACCGCCGGAGCAATTTGCCGCACGGGCGCCAAGCCCGTGTTTGTGGACATCGACCCTGTGACCTACAACATCGATGTGAGCAAAATCGAGGCGGCGATTACGCCACGGACCAAGGCGATTATCCCTGTGCATCTCTATGGGCAGTCGGCGGATATGGATGCGATTCTGGAACTGGCCAAGGCGCATCGTCTGGTGGTGATTGAGGATGCCTGCCAGGCTATCGGTGCGGAGTGCCGGGGCCGCCGGGTGGGTGCTCTCGGCGAATATGGATGCCTCTCCTTCTTCCCCAGCAAGAATTTGGGATGTTTTGGTGACGGCGGGATGGTGCTCTGCAATGACCAGACCCGTGCGGAACGACTTAAGATTCTGCGCAATCATGGCATGGCTCCGCAATATCACCATCATCTGATTGGCAGTAATTTCCGCCTGGATGCCCTGCAGGCCGATGTGCTGCTCAAAAAAATCCCGCATCTGGATGACTGGACGAAGGGGCGCCAGCAAAACGCCGCAGACTACGATCGGCTCTTTGACGGTGTGGCGGGTATCGAGTTGCCTCGTGAGGCCGACTGGTCCACGAGGCATGTTCGCAACCAGTATGTCATTCGGATTTTGGATGGCAAGCGGAACCATGTCTGGGAGGGCTTGAAGTCCGCCGGCATTGGCTGTGCAGTATATTATCCTGTGCCACTGCATTTGCAGGAGTGCTTTGCATCGCTAGGGTATCGCCAGGGGGACTTCCCTGAGAGCGAACGCGCGGCCGCGGAGACGCTTGCATTGCCAATCTTTCCCGAATTGACCGTCCAACAGAAGGAGACGGTTGCCGAAACGGTCATTCAGCTTCTGAAAGCGTAGGGCAGGAACGGTGACACCAAATGGGGCATAAGCATCACAAAATGAAACTTGAACGTGCGAAGCATGGCACCTTCAAGATTTTTTGGCGGCTGATGCGCGACTATGCTTTTCGCTATCCTGGCTATTTGACGATTGGGGTGCTTTCTGCCGTTATTATGGGCGGGTCGCTGGGCGTCGCGTTCCGAATGATGAGTACCTCCGTGGATCTGTTCGAAGCGGGTACCGCCGGAACGGCTCCCAGTGCCATGGTGGAGACTTCAGAGGTTTCAAAGGAAGCAAATCTTTCCGTTGCAGACACGAATTCCGCCGAGGCAACGGCAATGCAACCAGGCAATGATGTCACGGAATTGCAGTCCCGAGCCGAACGCCACAAGGAGAAGTCCAACAAATTGCTGGTACGGGTGAACCGGATATTGGCGAAACTCCACATGGATCCTGTGAATGACGGGAGCGTGTTGGAACTCAAGACCGTAGCAGTACTGCTTGGGGCCATTATCTTGTTGTTCGGAGTCAAGGCGTTGGGAGAATGGGTGAATCATTACAGTCTGCGCTATGTCGGCGCACGGGTGGTGGTGGACTTGCGTCAGGCAGTGGTGGATCAGCTGATGAACCAGTCGCTGGGCTTTTTTTCAAATAGCTCGACAGGGGTATTGATTAGTCGTTGCACCAATGATGTAGGATCGATTGAAGGTGTTGTTTCTCAGGCACTTCCTGAATTGTGTCAGGCTCCGGTATTGATTGTGGTGTCCATCCAGTTCGTGATTGTGCAGGCGATTGCGCAGGGGTTGGGCTGGCAGTTCTTGTGCATCGTGGTGCTGTTGCCGTTTTTCATTGCCCCATTTTACTGGCTGACACGGTTTTTGCGCTCGTATCAACGGCAGGTTCTGAGCGAATTGGCGAATGTGACCGGTCGGATGCAAGAGGTCTTCTCCGGAATGATGGTCATCAAGAGTTTCCGACAGGAGGAGGCCGAGCATGAGCGTTTCCATACGGTGAACGAGAAATTCTTCAAGCAGCAGAAGAAGGCGATTATGGCGGGAGTGCTGGTACATCCGATGCTGCAGTTCGTGGCTATCGCACTATGCGTGGTCTTTGTTTTGCTGTGCTACAAATTCGATGTCACGCTTGGTTCGCTGGCGGTCATCGGATTTGCCGCGCAGACGGCCTACAAGCCGGTCAAGGATTTGGTGAAGCTCTACTCCAATATCATCCGCGGTGCGGCCGCCGGCGAGCGGGTCTTCGAGTTGCTGGATCTGGACACAAGTCTTCCGCAGGCGGAGCATCCGGTTCCCATCAACAGCTTCCGCGAAGCCATCCAATACCACGATGTGACCTTCAGTTATGTCAAGGAGGGAGCGCCTGTGCTCAGCCATATCGAACTGACCATCCCCAAGGGGAGTCTGGTCGCGTTGGTGGGGCAGACTGGCTCAGGCAAATCTACCCTGGCTAATCTGCTGGGCAGATTCTACGATCCGGTCGAAGGAAGCATTACCATTGACGGGACGGATTTGCGGGATTTCGACCTTGGAGACTTCCGGCAGATGGTCGGGATGGTCAGCCAGGATACTTTCCTCTTCAATACCACCATTGGCGAGAATATCCGCTATGGCAGGCCTGACGCCTCGGACGAAGAAGTTCGGACCGCCGCCATTCAGGCAAATGCAATGGAATTCATCGAGCAGTTCCCCGAGGGGTTCCGGCATCG
>JAFXSU010000223.1 GCA_017525435.1 Victivallales bacterium | reverse complement strand
GTCGCCGTCAGCATCATCGAGGTGACGAAGAAGGGTATCAGCAGAAAGAAAAATTTAATAAATAATTTCATGATATTCAGTATGTTATTTGGATTTAAGGTCGCGGCAGCGTGAGATGGTCAGCGAGGCGAAGTCCGCGTGCTTGACACCGGCGGGCTTCTGGATTTCTATGGTAGTTGCCATCACGCGGTCTGAGGCATTCAGGCAGATTTCAGCCAGATGTTCGGCCAGGGTCTCGATGAGTTTGCACCGAGACTCTTCGCAGCACCTCATAAGTTGCTTGGACAGTTGTGCGTAATTGACGGTTTTTGCCAGGTCATCCGTTGTAGCGGCTTCGCGTGTGTCCAGTTCGACGGTGGCGGTGACCAACAGCGCCTGGGCGACGGCACGCTCGTCTTCCTCGCACCCGATGTGGGCGCTGCAACGCAGGCGTGAAATGGTGATGCTGTCCATAGTTATGGAATAAAAAACGATTGAATGTGCCCCTGGTCGATTCTGGGCATTACATATAATATATTTCTTTCTGGAGAAATTGAAGTTTTGGGCAACCATGTTTAGAACTCAACATATCAGGACAAGGCGCAGAATCAGCCAAATGCCTTTGAGTGGAACAATTCGGACAACTTTATCACCAGAATGTCGAGCGAAAAGTGCTGTTCCGACAGGCAGAACTCCAAATTCATGCTAAGTTTACAGTGCATCTGCTGTTCCTCAGTTGGTTTTTGTCACTTGCCCTAACAAGAGGCAGATGCACTATTTTTGTTTGGGAATAATACTGTTAACTTGCTGTCATGATTTTCCAACAACAGCCACGGCCAACAGTGGGCTGCCTCAAGGCAAATTAACGATATAATTCCTTTATTTTCATAGATTTGTAATGACTTACTGCATCCCCTCCTTGCTGCCACAGGCAGCCGCACTTCATCGTCGTCTTCATCAGCCCGACCATTATTCCCTGGAGACCGTTTTCCAGTCGGCAGAGTATTCGTGGCCGGGCGACTATGAAGGCAGATATCTTCTTGCGTTGTCGAGACTTCAGGAAATCACCGGCGAGCCGGACGCGGTGCTGTCGGAGTTCCTGGACCGGCTGCCATCGCACCTGAATGCCCAGGGGTATCTGGGGGCAGTTCAGGCGGCGGGGCACTGGGACGAACAGCAGCTCTCCGGCCATGGCTGGCTCCTGCGGGGGCTGGTCGCCGCGGCGCGCGTCACCGAACGCCCTGAAGTGCCGGAGATTGCACGACGCATCCTCCGAAATCTTGCAGCGCCGGTGGCGGAAGGGCTTGACTCTTATCCCTGGACTGCCGAGACACGCCAGCTGACGGACGGCGGCGGGGTTTCCGGAACTATCGCCGGCGAACAGAATGGCTGGGCGCTCTCCACGGACATCGGGTGCATTTTCATCTTCGCGGATGGTCTTGCCGAGGCCGACAACTGCTTCAACCAGGATGCCTTGCGTGCGCTGCGCCAGCGCCTGCTGGAGAAATATCGCGCACTTGATCCGCTAGCCGTCAAGATGCAAACGCATGCTTATCTCACAGGCGCGCGCTTCGCGTTGCGGGAAGGTGACTTGGAAACGGCCGAGCGCGCGGCCAAGTGCTACCGCGACCATGGCATGACCGACAACTTCGCCAATGACAACTGGTTTGGGCGCCCCGAATGGACGGAACCCTGTGCGGTGGTGGACTCTCTGCTGCTGCATCTGGCGCTTCACGGTGCCACGGGAAAACCCGAATATCTCGACTATGCACGGCTGATCTGGTTCAATGCGTTCCTGCCCGCCCAGCGTGCCAATGGTGGCTTCGGCTGCGACTGTTGTCTTCATGGCGCAGACGCCGGCACCACGCTGGAGGTAAAGATTCCCGAGGCGTTCTTCTGTTGCTCAATGCGAGCCGCCGAAGGCTTTGCCGAGGCCGCCAAGGCACCGGCGGAATTGCTGGACAGCGAGGCTCCGGTACGGGTGCCGGTGGGGGCCGGGTTGCATCTGCGCGGGGCGCAGATTCTGGCGAAGGACACGGCGGGCGTAGTGCGTCCGTTAGCAGAGCGTCGTGGCGAACCGTGGAATATTTACTGGTAATGCTTTGTTTTTCAACAAGTTATCTGGGTTTATTCTAATTCTGCGGGTGCTAGTTTCCTACTTCCGCTACGTGGCATTACGCATAGCGTTGTCCTCCAAGAAGACACCTGATTGCACTTCTACAAATTCTACGCGGGAGCTGCCGCCCCCGTACCCCTGCAGTTTGAAAAAAACAGCTTAGTTAAGTGCCGTCAAAGGGAATATAGCTAAAGCCTAAAGCTTAAACCTGTGTTCCTTAGAAAGGCACCTACTTGAACCACAAGCCAGATTTCACCCTGCCAAACAGCAGAATCTGGGGAGGCATTCTAACTTTAAGCCTTAAGCTTTAACCTCAAGCCGTGAATTTTACTTTGTGCTGGCGTTTTTCGAAAAAACGCCAGCACAACGCAGTGTCTGTCGGCGAGGGCGCCGGCAGTACATCCACCCGCAATCACTGATTCAGGTTTAAGCAAAAAGTTCAACTAGGTGCCCTCGGGGGAACAAAACTGAGAGAAAATTATCGCCACTATACTTTTTAGCGTGGATGTCCCCAGCCATGTAGTCCTGGGCGCCATTTCAAGCACCAGTGCCAGGAACTGCCGTATTCTGCGAACCAAGGGGACACAATTAGATTGGTATCTTCAAAACGAATAATCATGGCCTGCTTTAAAAGGAAGGTTTCGTCTTTCATAGCATCCAAATACAAATCCTCTGCGTTTAACTTCTTCACCAAATGAAGCGGGTTGATTTCGTCTAAGACCGCTTGCATTTCACTTTCCGGAATTTCATAAACTTGGCATAAATCTTCTCCAACTTGCAAATCGTGCATTGGATAAGGAAGCAGGCGGTGATTGTTGTCGTTGCTCTTGCTCAATCGAATGTCGGGACTATGCAAATAGTCCTTTATCACTGTGCCTGTTTTAGATGTCGTATGGTCTTTATTCATTGCAATTGCCAAAAAAGTTTGGTCTTAATGTTTACTATAATGCTGATTTTCAACAGTGTCACTGGCATTGGAAACATTCTGCCAATTATATCCTAGGGAACATAGCGTTTCCTTTATTGCATAGTAGGCGCTCCAAAAAACATATTCCATATTATATTAAGAATCGTTACAAAACTTAGTTCTGACTCCAAGGCCATGTGCCGAGGAAGAAGGCTTGCGCATACAGACAATTTTCACGTATGGCGAAGGTTCCCTTGACCTGAGCTACACGGCTTTGTCCTCTTTCGATGTCTGCCCCGCCTTCCTCCTGGAAGCGCGGGGCGTTTTCGTTGGCTTGGGGCCATTTCTCATTCCTCATTTCTTATTTGCCATGGAAACTCGTGTCGCCTTGATTGGCATCATCGTCGAAGAGCCGTCCTCGGTGGCTCCGCTGAATGCTCTGTTGCATGAATACAGTACCTATGTCATTGGACGCATGGGAATTCCATATAAACCTCGAAATATCTCGGTCATCAGCGTGACGTTGGACGCCCCACAGGATGTCATTAGCTCGCTCTCTGGAAAACTGGGAATGCTTCCTGGCGTGACCGCCAAGGCACTGATGACGAAAGTCCGGGAGTAAATTTTAATTAACTCACTAGTAATAAACAAATAAAATAGACAGTCATGAAATACGATCCCGCATCTCACAAAGCCGAAGAGTTCATCAACCATGAAGAAGTGCTTGCTTCGCTGGACTACGCCGAGCAGAACAAGCACAATGTCGAGCTAATCGACCAGATCATCGCCAAGGCGAAATTGCTCAAGGGGTTGAGCCATCGCGAGGCGGCGGTTCTATTGGATTGCGACATTCCGGAGAAGAATCAGGAGATCTTTGCGTTGGCAGAACAGATCAAGAAGGACTTCTACGGCAACCGGATTGTCCTTTTTGCGCCGTTGTATCTCTCCAACTACTGTGTGAACGGCTGCGTGTACTGTCCGTATCACCTGAAGAACAAGCACATCGTGCGCAAGAAGCTGACCCAGGATGAAATCCGCAAGGAAGTGATTGCCTTGCAGGACATGGGGCACAAGCGCTTGGCGATCGAGAGCGGGGAGCATCCGGTGGAGAATCCAATTGAGTATATCCTGGAGTCCATCAAGACCATCTACAGCGTGAAGCATAAGAACGGCTCCATCCGGCGCGTGAATGTGAATATCGCGGCCACCACGGTGGAGAACTATCGCAAACTCAAGGAGGCTGGCATCGGCACCTACATCCTCTTCCAAGAAACCTACCACAAGGAGAGTTACGAGCAACTTCACCCCACCGGACCAAAACACGACTACTGCTATCACACCGAGGCAATGGACCGTGCGATGGAAGGCGGCATCGACGATGTCGGACTAGGCGTGCTCTTTGGACTGGAGCGCTACCGCTACGAGTTCTCCGCATTGCTGATGCACGCCGAGCACCTGGAGGCCGCCTTCGGCGTCGGTCCCCATACCATCTCCGTGCCTAGAATCCGCGCGGCAGACGACATCGATCCCGCCAGCTTCAAGAACGGCATTGACGACGACCAGTTTGCCAAGATTGTCGCCTGCATCCGCATCGCGGTGCCCTACACGGGGATGATTGTCTCCACACGCGAGAGCCAGAAGACGCGTGAACGCGTATTGCACTTGGGCATCTCGCAGATTTCCGGCGGTTCCAAAACCAGCGTCGGCGGCTATGCGGACGATGTGCCGGACGCAGAAGAGTCTGCGCAGTTCGATGTCAATGACCGCCGTACTTTGGATGATGTCACACGCTGGCTGATGAAAATGGGCTACATCCCAAGCTTCTGCACCGCATGCTACCGTGCCGGTCGAACCGGCGACCGCTTCATGTCGCTCTGCAAAGCCGGGAAGATTCAGGACTGCTGTCATCCGAATGCCTTGATGACCCTCAAGGAATATCTTGAAGACTATGCGACTCCCGAGACACGTGCCATTGGCGAGGCGCTAATAGAGAAGGAACTTGCCAATGTCAAGAGCGAGAAGGTGCGCGAAATCACCCGTCAGCATCTTACGGAAATCGCAAATGGCCAGCGCGATTTCCGGTTCTAATTGGTAGTCAATACCTTGTGTTCCTTGAGGCGTTTCCGATTAGTCGAAAAACGCCTCAAGGAGCTGTTGGCGTGAGCCGTTGAAGACTGCGTGCTGGAGGTCGTCGAGGCCCGCTTGATTGCCTCCGCACCACCAGATATGAACCTGACCGCCGAACTCCACCATCTCGACATCGGAGGCATTGACCTCATGGCCTTCCGGTGAGAGTTTGGGATTGGTGATATAATTGGTGTCGGGATAGACGAAAGATCGCCCAGCTGGGGCATCCTCCCAGGCGCGTAGATCTTTGGAACGGGCGACTCGCGTGTCCCAGAAGCCATATTTTCCGAAAGTCTCCGCCAGATATAACAGGTAATAATATCCGCCGTGGAAGTAGAGGGCCGGTCCACCGACGTATTTGCCTCGCCCATAGAGATATTCCTCCGACAATTTCTCCCAGTGGATTAGGTCGTGCGACACGGCGAAGCGGAAGGTGAATTTGGGGGCAAAGGCCGGGTCATCGGTTTCATAAAGCAGAACGTATCTTTCGCCGTCGAAGACGATGGCGTTGTTGAAGAGGTTCTCGCTTCCGTTCGCCTCCAGGATGGTGACGGGGCGGCTCCAGGTGGTCAGGTCATCCGAGGTCATCAGTTGCAACTGTTTGATGTGCCACCAAGGGCGATTCCAACCGTAGTCCCCGCCGATGAGAACGAGCTTATCGTTGAAGACATTGGCCGTCGTGAAATAGTGGTTCAGCCATGGGTAGCACAAGCGCGTGTCCGAGGCAATATCGCGG
>JAFXSU010000222.1 GCA_017525435.1 Victivallales bacterium | reverse complement strand
CCTGTCCAGATGTGTCCTATTTCCGCTTGCCCAGCTTCTTCAGCCAGCCTTCCACGGCGGACTTGACGGCATCGGCGTCCTTCTGGGCGACATGACCGTAGATGGCCAGGCCGTCCTGATTGAATTTCGCCTTCGGGAAGGCTCTGGCGAGGTTTCGGGCGGTGGAGCCAAGCCCCGATCCCTCGTGGGTGCAGAAGGGCAGGATGGTCTTGCTGTCAATCTTCGCCTTCTCAAGGAAGGTATAGACGACCATCGGCGCATCGCCCCACCAGTTGGGGTAGCCGAGGTAGATGGTGTCGTAGTCTGCCAGGTCGGGAGCCTCTCCCTGGAACGCGGGACGCGCCTTCGACTGAAGCTCTTTCTTGGCACGGTCGATGCAGTCGTTGTACTTGACGGGATACGGCTCAGCCTCTTTGAGTTCCCAGATTGCCGCGCCCGTCTGACGTGCAATCTCCTTGGCGACCTTCGCGGTGTTGCCCTCCTGAATCACGCCGACGGAGTAGTTCTCCCCCGTGTGCGAAAAGTAGATGACGATGGACTGCGCCGTCTCGGCGGCATTGGACATGGTTACTCCGAACATCAGAATTCCTCCTAAGATCAGTGTGGCAAGTTTGTTCATGAGATGCTCCTGTTGGTTGTGGTTGGAAAGGTCGTCTATTCGTCTATGGAATGATGTATGGGGAAAGCACCTTCGCCAGACCATGTTCGACGAAGGCGTCGGTTTGCTTTGAGCCTACCACCGTGCCGTCCGACATGCACCAGGCAAGCATCAGCCCGTAGAGTTCGCAGTTGATGAAGAGGGCGACTTCTTCCACGGGCGTCTCCGCCTTGAGAAGCCCCTGTGTCACCGCCTCTTCAAGAATGGCATGTAACGCGCGGATGTCAAAGGCGTACTTGGTGATGTTCTCTCCGTTTGGGCACATTCTCTGCGGCGCGACATTGTTGCGAATCCACTGGCGCGTGATCTCCAGGCCGTATTCCTCGATGCCCTTCATGAACTCATGGCAGTAGTAGGCCAGACGCTCCAAAATCCCGTGCCCCGACATCCCGTTCACGATTTCCGCAAGGTGGTAGAAGTCGTAGTCCTCCAGTACCTCGACGATGTCCTCCTTCCGCTTGAAATAGACGTAGAAGCTGCCTACCGCAACCCCCGCCTCCTTCGCAATGTCGGCCACCGTCACATCGGCAAAATCCTTCTTTTCCAAGATTTTCCGCGCCGCAACCAGAAGCCGCCGCCGCGTCTCCTGGGCCGATTTCTGCCGCTTCGTCATTTGCTGTCCCATGAAACCTCCTGTTTTGTGGCCATGGAACTTAATATAGCACAGTTTGAATATAATTCAATGAATGAAATTCAAATTTCCTTGGGTTGAAGCGGGCAGCGATGACTTGGCTTCAACGGCCGATCGTCATTTGCCGTTTTGGGCAATTCTCTTTTCGAAGCGGAACATTCCGTCTGGGAACTGTTCGTCCGTGACCGCTTCCTCTGGAGGGCATCCGTCTGGTCCGTGATGATATCGGTTGAAATATTCCACGATATGGAAGCCGCAGCGATTTACATAGAAATGGATGTTGCGCGTTTCGAAATACGGCGTAAGCGTTTCCCAGACCTCGACTTCGGGGTGGAGTTTTTCCACGGCGTGCCAGGCTTCCTGTCCGATTCCCTTTCCGTGCATTTGGGGCGCGACGAAGAGGATTTCCAGTTCCCCGCAGGTGCCGTCCACCTTGAGAATCAGTCCACCAACTTTCTTGCCGTCAAGCCAGATACGATAGGCCTCGCCGTTGTCCATGCACCTCTCGATGGTTTCCCGTGAGACAATCTGGTCTGGCTCCTCGAAATGGTCATCCCGGCGGCCGAACTCTTCCAGCGCACCATAGTTGAAGGCGTCCTGGTTGTCGCGGATAAACTGCTCGCGGTCCTCGGGAGTCAATGGCCGCAGTTGGATTTCCATGGAGTTGCGTGTCATTGTATTTGTCTCAAGGAAATTGTCGCATTTCTTTTGAGGCGGGACACTGCTGTCTGGCAAAATGTCACCGTATGAAAGCGTAGCTCCGCCTAATTTGTCAATTCTCCGCAACCAGTCGTCTTCCGAGTTCGAACGCCTTCTGGCAGTCCTGCGGGAAGACGGTTTCGTGGCGGAGTCGTTTTGCCTCCGCGTCAAAGCGTCCGAGATGGTAGCGGGAGTAGTCCGCCACCTGCATCGTGTCGGTGGCGAGGAGCGTCTCGCAATGGCCGAAGTAGAGCTTCATCCAGTTCTCATAGCGCTGGAAGAGGTTGTGGTAGCCCATCTGGTCGAACAGCTCTTCGGGACAATTCATGGTGTAGATCCAGGCGCACTTCTTGGCGGGGCTCAAGGGCTTGCGGAAATCGTCGTAATTCAGGTACTGGAAGAGGAAACGCTCGATGAAAGAGCGCATCTCGCCCGTGACCTCGCTGAAGTAGATGGGGCTGCCCAGAATGACGGCGTCCGCCTCGTGGAGGCGTTCCAGCACGGGCGTCAGCTCGTCCCGCTGGACGCATCGTCCGAGGCTCTTGCCGTTCTGGAGTTTGCACGCCATGCAGCTGACGCAGCCCCTGAACTTGAGGTCATAGAGATGGACCATCTCCGTTTCCGCGCCCGCCGCGCCCGCGCCTTCCAGGGCCTTCTTCAGTAGCGTTTCCGTGTTCCAGCCCTTGCGGGGGCTGCCGTTGATTGCGATGACTTTCATTGGCTGATTCTCCTATTTCTATTTTGCGTCAAGCAGTTTCACGATGAGCGCCTCCACCTTGGCCATGTCCGCCGTGGGTTCGAAGCGGGCAATGACATTTCCCTCGCGGTCGATGACGAACTTGGTGAAGTTCCACTTGATGTCCGGCTTGCTGGCCCAATCGGGATCCGCCTTGGCGAACATCTCCTCCAGGAGTGCCTTGTACTGGTGTTCATCAAGCCCCTCAAATCCTTTCTGCGACTTGAGATAGGTATAAAGGGGAAGCTCGTTGGCGCCGTTCACGTCCGACTTCTTCATCTGTGGGAAGGTCGTGTTGTAGTGGAGGGTGCAGAAGGCGTGGATTTCATCGTCCGTGCCAGGGGCTTGTCCGCCGAACTGGTTGCAGGGGATGTCCAGAATCTCCAACCCCTTCTCGTGGTAGTCCTTGTAGAGCCGCTCGATTGGCTCGTACTGCGGGGTGAATCCGCAGCCCGTGGCGGTGTTGACCACCAGCACGACCTTGCCCTTGAAGCTTTCCATTTTCACCGTCTCGCCTGTCCGCGAGGTCAGCGTGTAGTCGTAGAATCCTGCCATTGTTGTTTCTCCATGGTTGTTGAGGGTTGTTTCATTCCGTTGGAAAGTGATTTCCGCATCGCCCCTGCCGACCGCCTTGGCAAGTCCGTCTGCTGTCGTGATGCGACCGATGCGGGTGTAGGAATAGGGCGTGTCGAAGGAGTCGTAGAAGACGACCAGGCAGTCGTTGCCCCAGAGCATCACGTCCCCCGCCTCGATGCGGTGCGCCTTTTCCGCCTGCGCCGGAAGCGGTTTGTCCAGGTTGGCATACTTTTCGTTGCCGTTCAATTCCGTCATGGCAAGGCGCAGGGGAAGCCGTTTGGCGAATTCCCTGGCCGTTTCGTTGTCGGCAAGCGTGACTGCGAAGTCTTTGCCTGCGACGGTCATTGTCACGCCTTGCTTGTCCATGCTGTCCTCCATGTTTGTCTTCGAATGTTGTATCGTTCCGCCATTTGCTTTCGTCTTTCCGCAGCCCGCGCACAGCAACAGCGCGAGGAGGATAGGCAGCCATTGCCACCCAAGCGGAATGACGACCATCTTCTTGGTCCGATGATGTGATTTTGGGTAGCCGTTTGTCATTTTCCAGCAAGTCCTCTTCCTGTTTCGAACCGCTCAGCCAGCCTGTGCATGGTCTTTTTTATCATTTTTAATGCCTTGTCACTTATTGAAAAAAAGAGGTCTGCTTTCGCCTGGCTTGACTTCGAGGAAAACCGCCGCCGTGACAGCGGTGACGGAATGGACGGTGTCGCCTGGAATCTCGAAAACGGGATTGGATGCATCCAGCAGATGGCGCTCAGTCTCGGTGAGATTGCTGCCGAAAAGGACGACCTCGACCTTGCCGCTTATCATTGAGATGAGTTCCCATTCAGGATGCCGCTGGATTGGGGACGGAACAGGCTGGCAGCACATCACGAAGCGGCTTGGCGAAGTGCCGAGTTCGATTCTGGCGAAGCCGAACGGCGTCTGTCGTGCCCTCTCCAGTGCATCATGGATTTCCTTGTCTGATATGGGGGAGTTCATCATCCTCATTGGTCTTTATTGGACTTGGTTTGCTTTCACGCCTTCTGAAGCGGCTGGTTCATTGATTTGGCAGCCATTCTCCTGCAGAGCCACAAGCGCACGGTCGAAATCCGCCGCGCGGGTGAGGATGTAGTCGGTGTTGTAGGTTGAAATGGCGAAGATGCCGATGCCACTGTCCGCAAGACAGGACGATATCTTCGCCAAAATGCCGATGAGCGAGAAGTCAAGGACGCCGACGATGCGGAATGCCCGCCAGCCGTCCTCGCGCTCCAGCGTGTCCTGAGGCGCAAGGTCGGTCGGGCAGACCAGGGACTTCTCCGCATCCGTCGCGCCCGTGAAGACAAATGGCCGGCCAAGGTCGATGCCGTCATAATCGGCGACCTTGCAGACCGTGAACTGGCCTGGTATGACTTCAAGGTTCATGGCTTGTTTGGCAATTATGTCGTTAACTTGGAGAACGATACTGTTGATTATGGTATTTTCCTGCCACCCCTTGCGGGGTTCGGCCTTTGGTGTGGAACCACCGCCCCGGGTTCCGTTTCACCCGGGGCTGAATTCCTTCGCCGCTTCGCGGCTTCTTTTGCTTTCAACTTATCCAAAATCAGCAGTATAATCCCCTTTTCCGCTCAAAGTCCCTTCATCAGCGAGGCACCGGCGTTCCACGCCTTCCCGACCTTTTCGCCCATCGCGTAGTAGCCGTGCCGGAACTGGTCGAATGAAAGCACTTGGAGCTTTTCGGGCACGACCTTACCGCTTTCGTCAAGGACAGCCTCCTCCGCGGCGGTGTTCACGATTCTGCCGACGATGCAATAGAAGCTTTCCGTGGAGACCACATCGGCTAGCTCGCATTCCATCACGACTGGAAACTCGTCGATGACCGGGGCGTTGACATTTTCTGATTTGACGGCGCGGCATCCCGTCCGGGCAAACTTGTCTGGCATTTTGTTCCCGCTGGCGATGCCCAGGAAGTCCGCCACGGCCATGTGCGACTGGTCGGCCAGCGAGACGGTGAACGCCTTGCTCTTGAGCAGTGCCTGGGTAGTGGCGTGGTCTTCGTCGATGAACAACGCGATGCGGTCGCTGTTGCAAATCTGCCCCCAGGCCGCATTCATCGCCTGGACAGTGCCTTTCTCGTCGTATGCGGCGACAATCAGCACGGGCATGGGGAAGACCGCCTGTATGATTCCGAGGTTCTTTTTCATGTGTCTTTTTCCTTTGTTATTCTATGTCGTTCTCAATTTCCTTGACCACTTTTGCGGGAATTCCCATGGCAAGGGAGTTGTCGGGGATGTCTTTCGTCACGACCGCGCCCGCACCGATGACCACGTTGTTTCCGATGGTGATGCCAGGCAGGATGGTCACATTCCCGCCAATCCACACGTCGTTGCCGATGCGGACGGGTTTGGCGAAGGCGCAGTAGTCGCGGCGCTTCCGTGGCGAGAGCGGGTGTCCCACGGTGGTGATGAGGGTGTTCGGGCCAATCATCACATGGTCGCCGATGAAGACCTCGCGGATGTCCAAGATAGTAAGGTTGAAGTTTCCCGTGAAGTCGCTGCCGATGAAGATATTCTTTCCGCAGTCGCAGTTGAACGGCTGGGCTATCCAGACCCGTTCGCCCACCGCGCCAAGCATCTGCTTCAGATGTTCGTATTGCGCCTGGAAGTCCGTGCCCGTGATGGCGTTGAACGCCGCGCACTGCTCGATGGCGCGGCTCTTGCGGGCGATCAGCTCGTCGTCAGCGTAGGAGTACTCCAGCCCCGCCTTCATTTTCTCAAGGTTTGTCATGGGAATCATTGAAAGTTATTGGTTTCAGGCGGATTTCTTTTCGGCATTGTCAGTCTGCTAGATGTATCTCCCCGTGATGCTCTTGGGGTTGCCTTTCACTTCGGCAGGAGTGCCAGTGGCGACGATGCGCCCGCCGTCCTTCCCGCCGCCCGGCCCCATGTCCACAATCCAGTCGGCGGCGCGGATGACATCGAGGTCATGTTCGATGACAATGACGGTCGCGCCGTTGTCGATGAGGCGTCTGAAGACCGCCAGGAGCGTCCGCACGTCAAGGGGATGGAGTCCGATGGTCGGCTCGTCGAAGACGAACACTGCGTCGCCCTGTCCGCGCCCCATCTCGCTGGCGAGTTTGAGTCGCTGTGCTTCGCCGCCGGAGAGTCCTGGGGTCTCCTCGCCCAGCGTAAGATAGCCAAGTCCGAGGTCGTGGAGGACCTGCAGTCGGCTTTTCACCAGCGGGAGGTCGTGGCAGGCGACTAGTGCCTCGTCGATGCTCATCGCCATCAGCTGGGGGAGCGACACTCCCTTTCGCTTCACTGCGGAGGCGGTTTTGGCATAGCGCGAGCCATGGCATTCCGGACACGGGATGTCCACGTCCGGCAGGAACTGCACATCGAGGTTGATTTCGCCCGTACCATCGCAGACGGGGCATCGGAGGGAACCGGTGTTGTAGGAGAAGTCGCCGGCCTTGAGGCTTCGCTCCTTCGCATCCGAAGTGCGTGCGTAGATCTTCCGCAATTCGTCGTGGACATTTGCGTAGGTGGCGACGGTCGAGCGGATGTTGATGCCGATGGGCGTTGCGTCGATAAGCTTGACTTGGCCGATGGACGGCGCCGAGAGTTCGCGGACATGCGCGGGAAGCGGGCTCCCCTCGATTTTTGCCATGAGGGCGGGCACTAGGCTTTCAAGGATTAGCGTGGTCTTGCCGGAACCCGATACCCCGGTCACAACGGAGAGCCTGCCTTGGGGGAAGGTCACTTCAAGGGGATGGACGGTATGGATGGCTGCCGTGGCAAGCCGGAGGTCCTGAGGGGAGGGCGCTGACTTGCCGCGTCCAGAGGAGGTGTCGTGCATCGCAGGGGCGGCTCTGCCAGGGCACTTCAAAAACGGACCGATCTGCGAGGCCGGGTTGTGCGCGACCTCCGCGATGGTCCCCTCTGCGATGAGGTGCCCGCCTTTTGCGCCTGCCTCGGGACCGAGTTCCACCAGCCAGTCGGCATGGGAAAGCACCTGCGTGTCGTGGTCAACGAGAAGCACCGAATTGCCGTCGGCGACGAGGTCGTCCATCACACCAGTCAGCCCCTCCAGGTTGGAGGGATGCAGACCGATGGACGGCTCATCCAAGACATACAGCACGCCTGTGGTCCGGTTCCGGACCGCGCGCGCCAGCTGGGTTCGCTGACGTTCACCGGTGGAAAGGGTCGAAGCCGCCCGGTCGAGCGTGAGATAAGATAATCCGAGTTCCATCAACCGCCGTGAGGTGTCGTGGAAAGACTCGCATATTCGTTCGGCCATCGGCCGCATTGGCGGCGGGAGCGAGGCAGGAACGCCACGCACCCAGTCTTCCGCCTCCGCAAGCGTCATTTCACATGCTCGGTCAAGCGAGATGCCACGAAGCAGAGGCGCACGTGCGTGCTCCGAAAGCCGCGTGCCGCCGCACTCCGGGCAGGGGCCCTCTTTCAGGAACTTCGCGACACGCTTCATCCCCTTCTCGTCCTTGACGTTCTTGAGGGCGTTCTCAACGGTGTAGATGGCGTTGAAGAAGGTGAAGTCCATCTCGCCCGACTCGCCGGTTTTCATCTGATAGACCATGTGGTGTTTTTCCGGCGGAGCGTGCAGCACGATGTCGCGCTCGCGTTCAGTCAGTTCACGCCAGGGGACATCCGTCCGTACGCCCATCTCCCGTGCGATGTCCTTCATCAGCGACCACATCAGCGACTGCCATGGCGCGACCGCACCCTCGTCGATGGACAGCGTATCGTCGGGCACGAGCGTTGCCAGATCGACCTCGCGGACGACGCCGGTCCCCTCGCAGCGTTTGCAGCCTCCTTGCGAATTGAACGCGAGTTCCTCCGCACCAGGTGCATAGAAGCGTACTCCGCATTGCGGGCAGACCAGCTCCCGTTCTGCCGCCACGTCCAGCGTGGGTTCGAGGTAGTGGCCGTTGGGGCAGCGATGCGAGGCGAGGCGTGAGAACATGAGCCTCAGCGAGTTGAGCAGTTCCGTCATCGTGCCGAAGGTGGAGCGGATGCCCGGCACGCCGGGACGCTGGTGGAGGGCAAGCGCGGCGGGCACGTAGCGCACGTCGTCCACTTCCGCCCGCGTGGCCTGCGTCATGCGGCGTCGCGTATAGGTGGAGAGCGATTCCAGATAGCGGCGTGAGCCTTCGGCGTAGATGACGCCTAGCGCAAGGGAGGACTTCCCGCTTCCTGAAACTCCCGCGATGCCGACAATCTTTCCAAGGGGAATGTCAACATCCACGTCCTTGAGGTTGTTTTTCCGTGCCCCGCGAACCTCGATGACCGTTGGCTTCTCATGCATCTTCTGTCTCTCCTAATACTTCAGCATGCGCGGCGGACATGCCGTCCTTCTCCTGGCTGGGCGTTGTTGTTCGTCCTTGACATGGCCACAAACTCCGCTGTCCTTTAGTCCAGGATTTCCATGGCCCGTTCCGATACCATTCGCTCAACCATCGCAAGCCGCTTCGGTCCCCAGTTGTGTCGTGGACTGCGTTTGAACTTGAAATCCAGCAGCTTGCGCAAGGAATTCCGTTGGGTGTGGGTAATAACTGTCTTGGCTTCATTGATGAAATCGTCATAGACACGCGGCTGGAGCGTTCGCATGTATTTCCGCAGCGCAGAAAGGCTCTCGAAGGCGTCCAGTGGTGCAAGACTGAACAGGGAGTTCCCGTGGTCGAAGAGAGGGGCTGGTGCGACAATCCGGTTGGCGTGGCTATCCACCAGAAAGCCAAAGTTGCCGAAATGACGGTCCGTATTGCAGATGACCGCATCGAAGACAATCATTTCATTGAGGGCATCGACAAACTGCTTGCCCAGCGTTTCGCAGTATGTTCTGACGGCGGACATACCTCCTTTCGACACCAGTCTCCCTACAGAAATGAATGAAAGTTCCTTTGAGGTGAACATTTCACAGACCGAGCAAAGCCGCCCCTTCCAGCTGGTCAGTGAATAGGATACGGCATTGACGCCGAGTGTCTCTGCAATCTGTGAGGCATAGTATTCGGAATATGGCTCGTTTCCTGTGTTGGAGGCTCCCTCCGTCCCTCCTTTGTATAGTCGTACCACGCCGTTCTGCCTGCGCCAGCATTTCGGGAGCATCCCGTTGGTGGTGAACTCGGGGCTGGCGGAGATGCGGGAGCTGTTGTTGCTGCCATAGCCGGTGAAGGCAATCTCCCCCAGGACGCGGCTGAATTTGTTGTCATACAGGTTGAATTGCGCAAAGGTTCCGTCGAATCCGTCCTCGGTTACCCAATAGCAGTCATTCAGCGAGAGTCCTTTGGAGAGACGGATGACATCCATTGGACGGTTCAGGCTCAGTCCCTGCGAAGCGAGGATGGCGTCCACGTATGCGCGGTTTCGCGGAATGCTCCTGTGGCGCAGCCAAGCTTCCAGCCGCTCGGCATCCACCAGCCGCTGAAAATCCAAGGGCAGCAACTCTTTGTGGTTTTCATCGGCCCAGCGAATCTGGATGGCAGCCTCTGCACCGTGCTCGGCAGAAAAACATACCAGCGGAGTGTCGAAAAGTCTGAGCGTATAAATCATTTTATCTGATTTCTTTATGGGCATTAACTTAATTTAGCACAATTAAGCTTGTTTGCCATCATGCGAGGTCACAAATGCACAACTTATTCACCCACAGCTCTTCCAATGATATTTTCGACAGTTCGTTTCCAAACTTTTCCCTGAATCCGTGAATTTTACTCTGTGCTGGCGGGGCACCAGCACAACGCATTTTCTGTCGGCGAGGGCGCCGGCAGTACGTCCACCCACAATTCACGGATTCAAACTTTGCTTTTGCACCATTACCCCAGTCGGCTTTCGCTAACGTTCCGCCTCGGCCTTGCGCATGTCGTCGCTCCAGTCGCGGTCCAGGTCCAGTTCGTCCAGAACATCCGGGAGCACGATTTGGAATTCGCGTGCCTGGCAGATGCGCATCACGCCCTGCTTCAGGGAGAAATTGACCACATGGCCGCCGTGTCGGCGGTCGGCATCGACGAAATGCAGATGCCATCCAGGCGCATTGACGCCCTGGACATAGCCCGGCAGACGGAAGCCCACCATGTCCCCGGAGATTTCCGACAGTTCAAAGACCGCCTCGTTTCGCGCGGCTTCGGCCAGGCCGACCCCGTCCTTCTCCTGACGTCTGACCGCGCGGACTTTCATTTTCGGAAAGGTCCCTGTGATATGCACGGCCATCGGCAGGTTCAGGCCAGGGCATTCCGTCTTCATGCGCTCCTCGAAATCCTCGAAGCAGGGAAGGGCTTCCAAATTCAGCTCCTGTTCCGGCGTGAACTTGGCAATCGTGCCGAAGGGGATGGTTTCCGTGTCATCGGGGAGGCGAAGCCTTCCGTCGGCGCAAGCCTGATAGACGACACCGTCAATCATCTGCATTTCACCGTCCAGCCGGTCCATCGTGGCGATAGCCAGGTTGCCATGCCGCTTTACATCGGCGATACTGCATACGCCTCCATAGCGTCCGCCAAGCAGGACGCTGAACAGGGAGATTTGCGTAAATACCCCCTGTCTCTTGTTTGTGTTTTTCGTTTCCATGTCAGTTCCTCATTTTGTCCACAGCTTTATGCCCAACCTGAATCCGTGAGTTGACATCGTGGTGACATTTCACCACGACATATTCCGTCGGCGTGGCGCCGACGCTACATCCTTTACGCAAATTCACGGAGTTATGTCCAATTTAAATGTCTTCTGGCAACCCGGCTGGAAGACGGCGATGAATGGCACATCCTCTTCCGTGGCAAGGCGGATGGGGATTGAAGGAGTTGTCAAAAGTCTCTCCTCGTCAGCATTCCAGTTTCCAGCCGAAGTCGTTGTGGTAGATCATCTGGCGCGTCATCCCGCCGTCGATGCAGATGTTCTCGCCCGTGATGAAGCCGGCCTTCTCCGAGGCGAGGTAGAGGACCATGTTCGCGATGTCCAACGGGTTGCCGACGCGTCCCGCAAAATGCTGCGTGGCATCCGGCCCCTCGTAAGTCTTGAACGACGTGTCAATCCAGCCGGGCGAGATGGAGTTGACGCGCACCCGCCCCGCGAGGCTCGCGGCGAGCGCGTGCGTGAGCGCCGCGATACCGCCCTTGGCGGCCGTGTAGCTCTCCGATTGCGGCTGGCTCATCCGGTCGCGTGACGACGAGATGTTGATGATGGACGCACCTGGCCCGAAATGCTCCTGGAACAGCTTGGCGAGGTAGAATGGCGCAGTCACGCCGACCGCCTGCGCGTAAGCGAACTCCGCGTAGGTGCATTCGTCAATGCCCTTGAACAACGGCATGGCGTTGTTGACCAGCACATCGACATGACCGCTCTTCGCCAGCACCTCCGAGGCGAAGCGCTCCAGCGTCCCCTGGTCGGCCAAGTCGCCCACGAACCACGGGCCCGGCTTGCGGTCAATCACGTGGACAATCGCGCCCTCGCGCTCAAAGCACTCCGCGCAGCACCGTCCGATGCCCTGCGCCCCGCCCGTGATGACAACGACTTTTTCGTGGAACATCATTTCCCTCTTCGTTTCCAATGCCATGATTGCCTCTGAAAATGTTGTCACTCAAGCCTCTTTTTCAATTCTGCCTTGACATCCAAAATGTGGACGTTGGGCGCTTCGACGGTTTGGTTGCGTGCCTCCTCCAGCGTTTCCTCGAAGGGGCGTCCCCAGAACTCGTGGTTGCCGAGCAGAGTATCTTCATTGTTCACCAGTTTCTGTCGAGGAGGGCGGGCAGATGCCAAGCAGCCTTATGGACCAGTCCGCCATGGGAAGCGGACAGCTCAGCAGGCCGTCGTTCTGCTGGAGGTTGTTCATCGAAAACCTGACGCGCCGTGACGGCTGGTATTTCTTCGCGTACACGGAAAGACTCTTGCCGCTGATTCGACGTTCCGACTTGACCTCCACGGGGATGTTTTCCGTCGGCAGCGGAAGCAGAAAATCCACCTCGGCGCGGCCATCTGCGCTCCAATAGTACGGCGTGTCCTCGCACTGCGGAAGTAGAGACTGAAGCACCGCGTTCTCGGCAAGCGCGCCGCGGAACTCCGTGTAGTTTGCATTGCCGCCGAGAATCACCTCGGGCGAGACCTTTGCGAGGCGGCGCAGAAGGCCGCAGTCGCAGGCATAGACCTTGAAGGCGGAGAGGTCCCTGTAGGCACTCAGTGGAATGCCAGGACGGCTGACGTTGAAGCACCTCTGGACCATGCCTGCCTCCTCAAGCCACAGCAGGGCGTCCTCATAGTCTCTGGCGCGTGCGCCCGGCTTGACGACATTGTACAGGAACTTCCTGTTCTCCTTTGACAGCTGTGACGGAAGCGAATTCCAGACCGCGTGGATGCGAGGAATCTCCCGCGGTTCCGCGTATTTCGCGAAATCCAGCTCGTACAGGTCGAGGATGTCCTGGAGCACCTTGTCCACCTGTGCCGTACCTCGGTTCTCCAGCAGGGCAGTCGCCGCCTCCGGCATCCCTCCGCAGACAAGGTAGCGTCTATACTCCAGCTCCAGCCGGCTCATGATGATCTCGGGCAGATGCCTGATTTCCTCCAGTTCATTGATGTATTTCCAAGTGCGCTCGTCCGCTGTGCGCAGGAACTCGGTGAATGTCACGGGATGCATCGTGAGGATGGTTGCCTTCCCGACGGGCACTTTCATCTTCTTTTTCTTCACCGCCACGCCAAGCAGCGAGCCGGCCGCCACCACGTGGTACTCCGGCGCATTCTCGCAGAAATACTTAAGGCTGTTCAAAGCCGCCTCGCAGACCTGTATCTCGTCCAGCACAATCAGCGTGCGGCCAGCCTCCAGCGGGACGTCCGTGTAGAGCGCAAGCTCCTTCAGCAGACGTCCCACGTCCCGCGTCCGCTCGAAGACGCCGCAGAGTTCCTGCGCCTCGTCGAAGTCGAATTTCGCGGTGAACTCGAAGTTGTCGCTTCCGAAGCGCTCCATCGCCCAGGTCTTCCCGATCTGCCGCGCCCCCTTGAGCAGCAGCGGCTTCCGATCCGGCGAGTCCTTCCAGTCCCTCAGTTCGTCAAGTATCGCCCTATAAATCATAAAAACACCATTTTCATGCGGTTTTCGTGCAAATTCTCACATTATCTGCGTGTAACAGGTGTTAAGATAGCCTGTCGTTGGCATTTTTCCGGTCCGATGGCGCAAAATAGATTGTTGACTTCTGCCGTTGGACATCTGAAAGGCAGAGAAGCTTCATCCTTCACCATCTCCTTTCGCAGCTTCGACTTGCTTTGCTCCCAGGAGCAAGCCAAATTTATAGGCACTGATGCGCACTCAGCCTTTCAGCGCCTTTCCGCAGGAGAATGCCTTGGCGACTGTCTCGCCCATCAGGCGATAGACGTGCTGGCAGGTGTCGAAGCAGAGCAGCTTCATCTTGGCGGCGTCGGGCTTGCCGTCTGTCAGCGCGGATTCCTCGACGGCGCAGTTGACGATGCGTCCCACCACGTTGCAGTTCTCCTCGTTCATCGAGACCAGCTCGCATTCGAGGACGAGCGGCAGTTCCGCCATCACGGGCGCATCGACGAACTTGCTTTTCAGTGCGGTGAGGCCGCTTTTCGCCACCTTGTCAGGGGTATCGTCTCCGCTGACAATGCCCAGGTAGTCGCAGGCGGCAACGGCGTCAGCGGTGCCGAAGGCGACCGTGAATGCCTTCCGCGCGGCGATGTTCGCCCAGGTTCTGTGCGACGTGTCGATGCAGATGGTGATCTGGTCCTCCAGGGTGATTCCGCCCCAGGCGGCGTTCATCATGTTCGGCGTCCCGTCATCATTGTATGTGCCGATCATCAGCACGGGCATCGGGAACATCCAGTTCTTCACTCCAAAGTTCTTTTTCATGGTTCAACTTTCCTCATTGAAGTTATTCTATCCGTCACTCCAAATCTTAAGGCGATTTCCATCGACAGTTGCTACATATCAATATTGTCTTGGTAGGGAAGCGGTTTGTCCAACAATCGGACATTGGATAGATGCCACTGTGTGGAAGTAAATCATTGCCCATTTCCATCCTCCTTGGGGTTAGTGCCTTCCAATAATTCCCAATGGCCGCTGTAACCACTGCCAACATATCTTATTTCGGGTATCTCATTAATCCGTCGCTTCAGGGTTCGCACACTGACACCTGTCATTTCCGATATTTTCTGAATGGTAATTTTGTCATCGTGTCTGATGATTTGGATGATTTTTCCCTTGAGTGCCGCTTGAGTGCCACCTTGAGTGCCACCTTGGTGGACATCAGATTGACTGTTCTGGACTGTCTTCTTACGGAACACAATGACAATCGTCGGGGTTGAAAGAATTGATTGGCACTACGCTTTATCCATCGGTTTGAGGGGGATTGGGAGAAGGGCTACGCTACTGACGTGAAACCGCTATTGCCAGACCTTTTGAACCCTCTTTTGCAAACACCAGACCTTTGGATTTTTGAGCACGCCGTCATACAGAAAACAAGGGAGTTTCGACCATCGTTATGGTTCTTCTTCGCATAGATATTGCCTGCCCCACATCCTCGGGTGAATCCCGCCATAGCGTTATAACAATTAACCGTCATGCCGCCCTCCGCTCCTTGTGGTAGATTTGGGCAGACACCCCACATGCGTGTGCGAAAAGTGTCATTGAACTCGTGACGCACCCTTCCAGTCGCCTCCTTGAATTTCTCCTCGTATATTGCCAGTTTCGTCTGAAGGAAATAGATGAAAGCCTGTTGGCCTTTAACCATCATCCACGTCGTGCCGTCTCGAACTGTACAAATGAAGGAGTACAGTTTGCCATAAAGTTTTTTGGAGGTTATTGTCTGCATTATCTATTCTTTTCAAGTTTTTGCAGAATGTAAATCTGAATAAACTCTATAATTAATGGACTTATCTAGCGACATTGGTAAGATTATATAGTTCCATTTAGGAGATATTTTTCAAACTCATTTATATCGACAAAATCAATATCGTTCCCTTCCAAGAAACCGGAAATAAACATTTTATCTGACACAAATGCATTTTGAACCCTCCATCCATTTGAAGAATGAATACTGAAATAGTTTAAGAAAACTGGCAGATTATCAACTATATATTGTGTCTTCTTCTTTAATTGTTCAACATGTCCATTATTTCCAAAAAAGCGATCATTTTCACGACTAATCCCAGAGGGAGTTCTAACATTATGTTGATTCTTAGCATCGACAACATAGACAATTCTTCTTTCTGAATTTACAGCTAATAAGTCGATTTCTCCGCATTCAGGAAATTTATCAAGTTTTGGAGATATACTCTGAAAATTCTTAAGATTTTTTATTGCCATATTCTGTCCTAGAACACGACAAGCTATTTGGTATATTCTATTTTCTAATTCTCTATCTCGAACTTTATGTATTGCTTCTACTTCTTGTTTAATATGAGGAAATCCTGACAAGTCAAATGGGTGTAAACCATTATTAAACAAATTGAATATCACTCTCTTCGAAATAGATACTATTTGTTTTCCATATGCTAATTGTTGTCCATAGAGGATAATAGGAGAAATATGTAAGCGATGTTTATACATCCTTATCCTAGAGGGCAAAATAGGTGATGATTCTGTTATTGGATGTGAAATAAGAAAATCTATGCATTTATGAATTAATTCGATCTTAACTTGAGTTTTATCTGAAATCAATTCGAAGAGTTTTTTACATAGTTCTGTTTGGGAGCTAAAAATCAAAATAGGAAAGTCCATGGTATTACTGTTCAGTTCAAGTAATAAACTTTCAACAAGTTGTAATAATGAAAATGAAAATCCGAGGTCAGTTACTAAAGCATTGTCAATACAGGTTAACCAAGATGGGGTATCTTTTTTTTCACCCACTGTAATAATCTGTTCGTTGTTTGTATTGATAGAAGAAGTCTGAGTCAATCTTTGAGTTTCATAGTTTATAACGAAAGAAACCTGTTTGTTCTGAAAGGCAGGAAAATTAAACTTACTGTCTTTATAATTCAGGCAAATCTCATATAACTCATTAATACTTAGTTCAAAATTAGCCGTATCAAAATGAATTGCATCAGATATGTATGTTACCTCATCAATCCACCAGCCTAATGCTAATAGCTTT
>JAFXSU010000221.1 GCA_017525435.1 Victivallales bacterium | reverse complement strand
GCCCGAACCCCTTTCAAGTCAATAACAAACATAATTCATCTTAACAGAGAGCAAGACAATGAGTGAAGCCAAGCAACAGACGGTGACCAAGCATTGGCCGGTGGTTCTGCTGGCCCTGGTGGTGGTCGCGATTTTCATCGTGGTAATGGTGACCTTCCAGGTCAAGGAAACCGAGTACGCCCTGCTGAAAACCTACTCAGGGGAGCTGATTCAATATGATGCCGGCCTGCATTTCCGCTGGCCATTCATCAACTCCGTCTGGCGCCACGACAAGCGCGTGCAGTGCTATGAACTGGCGGTCGGGCATGACGAACAGTATATGACCAGCGACTACCAGCAGATCGTGGTCTCCACCTATGTGCTGTGGAAGGTGGCGAACCCTGAGAAATTCCTGCGGTCCTTGGATTCTACCGAAGCCGCCGAGCGCAAGCTCTCGGACGAGGTGCGTGGCACCCGTGCCTCCATCATTTCCCGCTATTCCTTCGCCTCGATGGTCTCCGAGAGTGGCGATGAAAGCACCTTGACCAAGATTGAGAACGAGATGTTGGCCGCCATCCACGACTCCGTGCTGGAGCAGTTTGGCATCGAAATCATCCACATCGGTTTCCGTCAGCTCGGTTTCCCTGCGGCGGTTACCCAGAACATCTATGCGGCGATGGTTTCCGAACGTCAGGCCAAGGCGAAAAAGTTCGAGGACGAAGGCATGGCTGAGGCCGAGCGCATCCGTTCCGATGCCGAGACGCAGGCTTCCAAGATCACCGCGATGGCGCAGGCCGAGGCGACCAAGATTCGCGGCGAGGCCGATGCCCGTGCCGCTGCGTCCTACCGCGTCTTTGCCGAGAATCCCGACTTGGCGATTTTCCTGCGCAACCTGGCTGCGTTGCGCGTTTCGCTGGGCGAGAAAGACACGCTGATTCTCGACACCCGGACTGCACCATACAATTTGCTTGCGCCCAACGCCCTGGAGACTCTTCCGGAGGCTAAGTAGCCGACGCGCCATGCGTGACAATCCACCCCTGACGGCAGTGTAACTGAGCGACAATGGCTATGGAATCTGAAAACACTCTTACGCGCCCCGCGCCACAACAGGCCGCCGGTGTTCAGAGCCTGATGCGGATGCTACGCATCCTCTTCTTCCTCTTCTTCACCTTGATTGTCGCGGTCTTTGTTTACTACTTCATTTTCAGCGGAATCTTCCGTGTGGACGAGCAGAACGAAGCGATGCTTTTGCGCTTCGGCGTATTGCAGACTCGTGCCGGAGAGAATGGCAATTCGCCGATTTTGCAGAGCGGCAAATGGTACTGGTCCTATCCATATCCTGTGGATGAGGTAATCACGGTTCCCGCCAACAAGTCGGTGTCGGTCTCCACGGAAAACACCTTCAAGGCATGGGTGGCACCCACTGGCGCCCAGGTCGGCGGTGCAAATCGCCAATTGCGCAATGGCGTGGATGGTTATCTGGTTTCAGGGGACAAGCACATCTTCCATGCGGAGTGGGTGATTTCCTACCGCGTTACCGATGCCGCGAAGTACTACCTGAATTTCTATGACGACAATGACACGCCGGAGGACATCCCATTGCTCAACAACGATGCGAAGATGATGTTGCTGCGCCGTCCGAAGCGTCTTCGCGGCCACGAATTGATTATTCGTAATCTGTTGGCAAATGCGGTGTTGGCGGAGACCGCCAACTGGAATACAGAGGATTTGATCAAGGCGAATCGCACGGTTAAGGGAGCCAATGGCGAACTGCTGACCGAACGCATTGAAGAGGGCGTTCGCAAACGCTTGAATGCCAAAGCGGAACAATTGGAATTGGGCATCCAAATCCAGACCATCACGCTCGTAGGGATGTACCAACCTCCCACTGCGGCGTTGCAGGCATTCAACCAAGTCAATGCCAGTGAGCGCAACAAGCAGACGGCGATTCAGAATGCCGAGGCATACGCGAACACACTTCTGAGTCAGGCCAATGCCGCGCGTGAGCGCATCATTGGCGAGGCGAACGCCTACAACGAGGCAATCGTGAGCACCTTGCAGGCTCAAGCGCAGTATTTCCGCGCGATTCAAGCGGAGTACCGCGCGAACCCCCGCACCACGCTGACCGTTCTCTACAACAATGCCGTGCAGGAGTTGTTGGCCAATGTGCCGAACAAATACATCCTGCATCACGGCACTGAAGGCAATCGCCAGCAGCTCCGGTTGCAGATTTCCCAGATCCCCGAGGAACGCCGCGAGAGTTCGGGGGCGGCTTCGATTGGCGGTACCGAGCCGGCCAGTGCCCAGGCGGGTGTCGGCGGCAATGGGTCGGCCGGTGCCCCGGCGGGTCCCGCAGGTCCGTAAGTCAATGGACTGACGGAGGTTGAGTTCTTTTCATTTCCCTAGATTTTCCAGCAGAACCATGCAAGAAGAATCCACATTGACCAACGCACAGCCCAAGACTCAGGTCACCCGGGTCACCAAGTCGGACATGGGGCGTCTCGGCATTGCGTTGTTTGGCGGCATCTTGGTCCTGAACTATTATCTTGCCAGGCTGTTCTTCACCGGCGCGATTGATGGGTTCGCCATGAAGCTCTCGGCGTTGATCGGCGCTATCATTCTGTCGCTTCCCATTTATTGGGAGGCGGTGAAGGACCTTTGCCATGGGAAGGTCGGAATGAACGAACTGGTCGCCCTGGCGCTTCTGGCTGCCTTTGCGCGCGAAGACTACCCCATTGCGGGGGCAGTCGCCTTCTTCATGCTCATCTCCATCACCATCGAGAAGCGCACGGCCATTGGCGCGGAAGCGGCGATTGAGGCGGTGGTTCGGATGACTCCGCGTACCGCCCGCCGCTTGAAGGCAGATGGAACCGAGGAGGAGATTGACGCCATTCACGATTTGAACCTTGGCGATATCTGCCGTGTGCGTCCCGGCGAGAATTTCCCTGCGGATGGCAAGATTCGCAAGGGAAATACCACCGTCAATCAGGCATCGATCACTGGTGAGTCGCTTCCGGCGGACAAGAACGAGGGCGACGATGTCTTCGCGGGTACGCTGAACCTCACCGGTCTGGTGGAGTTCGAGGTCACGCGCAAAGGGACGGACACCACTTTGGGCAAGGTTCGAAATCTGATTGCGGATGCCGAACAGTCGAAGATGCCTATCCAGCGGATGATCGACCAGTACATCGGCTACTACACGCCGATTATTCTGATGATTTCCGGCTTGACTTGGTTTATCACCAGGGACATGAGCCGAGTCATCGCTGTGCTGGTGATGGCGGTGCCGGCGGCGCTGGTGCTGGCACATCCGTCGGCGGTCATCGCGGCTGTCTCTTCCGCTTCGCGGTTGGGCATCCTGATCAAGGATGTTGCACAGCTGGAACTGGTGGCGAAGATCAAGGCGATCATCTTCGATAAGACCGGTACCTTGACCGAAGGCAATTTGGAAGTCGCGCGGCTGGAGCCGGTACAAGAGGGTGACCTGGCACAGCTGGTGCAAGTCGCAGTTTCCGTGGAACATCACTCCAATCACCCGACGGCAGTGGCAATCAAGCAACTGGCACAGAAGGTCGGCATTGAAGAGCTGGTTCCCGAAAAATACGAAGAGGTCGCCGGCAAGGGTGTTTCCGCCATCGTGAATGGCCAGCAGTGCTATGTCGGACGGCAGACCTGGTTGGCCGATTTGGGCATTGATGTCTCGATGCTGGACAAGAGCCACGAGGCGACCGAGAGCGAGGGCATGTCCATCGTGTCGGTGGCCTGTGATGGCAAGGCATTGGGTTGGATTGGTTTGCACGATGCAATACGCGAGGTTTCCGCCGAGGCGGTCAAGGAATTGCGTGAATTGGGCGTGGAACACTGCTGCATGGTGACCGGTGACAATCAGAAGGTCGCGGATGTGGTCGCGCGTCAAATCGGTATCACCGAAGTCTATGCTGGGTGCCTGCCTGAGGAAAAGGCGAATGTGGTGCATACGCTCAAGCAGACTGGCGCAATCGTTGCAGTGGTCGGTGACGGTGTCAACGACGCACCTGCCTTGGCGGCTGGCGACATAGGCATGGCGATGGGCGCAATCGGTTCGGACGTGGCGGTGCAGTCTGCATCTATTGCGTTGATGAACAATGATTTGCGCAGAATCCCGTTCTTCATCGGGCTTTCTCGCCGTACCCGCCTGTTGATGAATCAGAATCTCGCCATCGGCTTGACATTCATCATGGTTGGCGTATATTTTGCCATTGCCGGTGCGCTGGGGCCAGTTGGTGCGGCATTGATTCACACCGCCTCCAGCCTTCTGGTCATCTTCAACAGCGCGCGTCTGGTGCGTTCCGGTGAAATGCTGAATCTCCCTGATGGCAAGTGAGTTTGCCATTTGCCTTGAACCTTCTCATCCATAACCCCCTCAGGTATCTGTATGGTCGCACAAAAGAACGAAGAAATCGTGGTCAAAGCCGTTGGTCTGACGAAGATCTTCATGGACTTCTGGGGTCGTCCGAAGGCGAAAGCCGTCAATGGCATTGACTTTGCCATCAAGCCGGGCGAAGTCTTTGGACTGCTGGGGCCGAATGGTTCCGGCAAGTCCACGACGATCAAGATGATTCTTGGGCTGCTCTATCCGACTCGTGGCGAGATCAAGATTTTCGGACAGGATCCTCAGAACATCGACATCAAGAGTCGAATTGGCTATCTGCCGGAGGAAACCTACCTCTACAAATACCTGACCGCCTTTGAGACGCTGGATTTCTACGGTGCACTCTTTGGTCTTCCTGAGGAGCAACGCCGCGAACGTGCCACGCAGTTGCTGGAGATGGTGGGCATGTCTCACGCTTTCGACCGCCCGGTCGGCGAGTTCTCCAAAGGCATGGCGCGCCGTATCGGTCTGGCGCAGGCACTGGTGAATGACCCGGACCTGGTGATTCTGGACGAGCCGACCAGCGGTCTGGATCCGATTGGTTGCCGCGAGGTCAAGGATGTCATTCGTCTGCTGGCTTCGCGTGGCAAGACGGTCATCCTGTGCAGCCATTTGCTTGCCGACGTGCAGGATGTCTGCAACCGTGTGATGGTGCTCTACGGCGGAACGATTCGCGCTCAGGGCGAGCTCAAAGACATTCTCCGCGAGGAGGACAAGACGCAGGTGATTACTCCGCGCCTCTCTGCCGAGACCATCGCCGAACTCAAGAATTTCCTTGCTGCCCATGGGGTTAAGGATCCAGGTCAGGTTTCCATTGACAATCCGGGGCGTGATCTGGAAGAGTTCTTCCTGAATGTCGTTCGTGAGGCCTCTGCCGAGGTCGCCACTGCTGGTGCCCATGCCAATGGCGAGATTCCCGCCTACTTGCAAGGCGATGCCACTCAAGGTGCTTCTGGACAGGCCATTCTCGAATCTCTGCATCGTAGGGCGGATGACGAGGCTGCGAAGAAGGCCGCCGCTGAAGAAGCATCGAAACAGCAGGCCGCCGCTGCCGAGAAGGAGAAGAAAGACGAGCAACTCAGCCAGCTCAAAAATCTTCAGCATAAGGCTGATGAGCAGGTGGACGAGGCCTCCAAGGCCGCCGAGGAGGCCAATGCCAAGGCCGCCGCTGCACGTGACGAGCTGAACAAGAAACTTCAGAGCCTTCAGAAGAAATAACCTTCTTGGCATAGGAAGCGTGGACGCCGATGAGCAGTATAAAAACTGTTTCATCGGCGTTTTTCGTAGAAATCTTTTTTCCTTACTTCCAGATTTTTTACTGCCATGATGTATCCGTTGGTTGCCTTGGATATCGGGAATACATGCGTTCCACAGTGTTACGATCGAATGCTACGCACCTTGGGGATGACCGCTTCAAATGCCCCGGTGCTCGGCGTGGAACCGTGGGAGGAGGCATTTCATCAGTTTTTGCTGGGGAATATGACTGAAGATGAATATCTGGACGATTTCCACCGACGGTTCCCTCAGTGGAGTCGCGAGTTGGCATATGCTGCGCATGTGGCTTACCTCGGTGCGCCGATTCCCGGAATGCCGGAACTGGTGCAGGAGATGCATGCGGCCGGCAGCCATTTCGTCTTTTTCACAGACATCAACACCTTGCATTTTCGTGCGTTTCGAGCCATCTCCGGCGAGGCGTTTGCCTGTGTGACCGATTGCGTTGGCAGCAACGAAGTCCATGCTCTGAAGCCTTCTGCGGAGATGTTCTCAGCCTTTGAGCAGCGTTTCGGAGTGCCGGATCTCTACCTTGACGACCGCCTCGACCTGGTCCAAGCCGCCAATTCCCGCGGGTGGCATGCTGTCCAGGCACGCAGGGATGTGGCTTCCTTGCGTTGTGAACTTGGGATTTTCTAATTTGTTTTTAACTTTTTTGAAATAAATTACTTATGAAAGAAATTAAATACTTGTTCTCGGAAGGGAAGAAACTCGCTTTGACCTTCAGCTATGACGACGGCGTTGAGTTCGACCGCCGGCTGGTGGAGCGTTTCAACCACTACGGTTTCAAGGGGACCTTCAATCTTCCTACTTCGGTACTGGGCCGTCCAGGGTATGTGACGGCGTCGGAAGTGCCCACGCTTTATGCGGGGCACGAAGTGGCGGTCCACGGCTACCACCATCCCTTTTTGGAGCGCATTTCGCGTACGCAAATGATTGGGGAGCTGGTGGCGGACCGGCAGAACCTGGAGGCCATGGTTCATCATCCGGTCACCGGGCTTGCATATCCGTATGGCACCTACGACCCGGAGGTTGTCGCCACGCTTCGTGCGCTGGGTTTCACCTACGCCCGGACTGCCGGCGACGAAACTGGAAATTTCCGTTATCCGCAGGACTGGCTGGTGTGGCGGCCGACCTGCCATCATCACCGTGCGTTGGAGTTCATCGAGCCATTTCTGACCAGCAAGTATTCTCTTACGGTGCTGTATGTCTGGGGGCATAGCTACGAATTTGACCGCGAGGCCAATTGGGAACTGGTGGACCAGATTGGAGAGCGTTTGACCAACCAGCCTCAGGTCTGGTATGCCACCAACGGCGAAATCCAGCATTATCTCGAATGCATCCATCGGCTGGTCTTCACCGTTGCGCAGGATGCGGTTTACAATCCGACCGACCAGACAATCTGGATGGCGATTGACAACGACCGTGTTCTTGCCATTGAATCTGGAAAGACAATACGGATAGAGTAGCGTTTTCGTGCTGTAGCTCGCGCGTCCCCCGTTGGAAATGAGAATCGCCCCGGAAGCCAATGGTTTCCGGGGCGATTTGTTTGTGCTGCTATGCCTTGTATCTTAACTATATATTAGGCCTGCTTGCGGAAATCCTCCATGACTTCGACAAGTCGCTGGACGCCTTCGAGCGGAACCGCATTGTAGATGGAAGCGCGGCAGCCGCCGACAGCGCGGTGTCCCTTGAGGCCGAGCAAGCCCTGCTCCTTGGCGTAGGCGACAAACGCCTTCTCCTGGTCTTCGGTGGGCAGGCGGAAGGTGACATTCATGCGGGAACGGCTGCCTTTCGCGGCGGTTCCACGGTAGAAATCCGAGCCGTCGATGTAGTCGTAGAGCAGTTTTGCCTTGGCGATGTCGGTCTTCTCCATTGCCTCCAGACCACCGTTTTCCAGCATCCAGTCGGTGACGAGACGCAGAATGTAGATGCCGAAGGTGGGCGGGGTGTTGAAGAGGCTCTTGCCCTCGATGTGCGTGGTGTATTTGAGCATCGTCGGAACGGTCTCGGGCGCGCGTTCGGCGAGGTCCTTGCGGAGGATGACGAGCGTGAGGCCAGCGGGTCCGATGTTCTTCTGTGCGCCTGCGAAAATC
>JAFXSU010000029.1 GCA_017525435.1 Victivallales bacterium | reverse complement strand
CTGGAACTCCATACTACCTATGAAATCAGCGGATACATGAAGGGTGAGGGGATTTCGGGTGATGCGAATGCTGGAGCGCGCATCATTTTGGAAGGAAATCAAAAATGGAAACGTGTAGTCCCCAATGACGAAGGCAACGCCGAAACTGGCACCTTCGATTGGAAATTCTTCCGCGTAACCTTCACGCCCAGCGATTTAAACAGCGCACGAATCATCGTCCATTGCGACCTCCATGGCACTGGCACCGCCTGGTTTGACGACCTCCAGGTAGTCAAAAAGACCCTCACGCCTCCCCCTGATTCCGCCAAGACTGCCGAAAGTTTTCGCGTTCCGCACAACGGCGGTCTGGGGTGGGTTACCTTTTGGGCACTTGGAGAGCGTGGCTTCTTTCCTCCCCGTGAAACGCTTCGTTTCTCCTTGAAAGTCAATGACGAAGGCAAGAACCTCCGCGTGGAAGCCACTCTGCGGGACGAGCTAGGCGTCGAACATGCCCGCACAACCCGCGACTCCTTCGCCACGCCAGGCACCATCGAACTGGCCTTCCCCGGTAGTCCGCAGGGCTACTACATTGCTACCGCCGAACTCTACGAAGGCGAGACGCTCCTCTACACCATTCAGGCTGGTGCAGCGGTCTTCCCGCCAGCCGTCGAGCGCGATCCCTACTACGCATTCGGCTTCAGTGCCTTCCCCAGCCTGCACGACGCATACAAATACCTCGGCGTCGGCACCATCAACCTCAAGTTCCAGGTCCCCGACATCCCGAAATTCAACCGACAGGCCGCTGTCGAAAAATTCTTCCGGGACTACAAGCCCTTCCTGGAATCCGGCGACTTCAAGCTCTGCTTCACCTACCCCTTCGCCATTCGCCGCAACGCCCGAACGGAAGAGGAGCTCGCCCAGGGCTGGCCGCTCCTCCCGGATGCTTTCCTGAAGGAGGTCATCCCCGCCATCCGCACCATCGCGGAACGCACGAAGGGCCTCATCCACGACTGGTGCGTCCAACAGGAGATCCCCTCCAGCGCCACGATGGACTTCAAGTACTGTGGGACCTGGAGCGAGGCCATGATGCACCAGGTCGTCATGACGCGCATGATTTCACGTGCGGTGAAAGCCGTGGACCCCGCCAACCGCGTGTGGACCGGAGGCAACAACCAGGCGGACAAGGTGGAATCCATCGAACGGCTCGTGATGGCGGACCTCAAGGGCGAGGTGGACGGCTATCTCGTGGACGCCTACACCGGAAACTGGGATCTCCGGCAGGGCAACAATGCGATGCTTCCCGAAACGCGACTTCTCAAGTTCCTGCGCGACTCCTCCTCGCTCTCCAAGAGCATCGGGCTGGGAGAACTCATCCGCAACGAAGAGACAGGCTACGCAATCTACTACGGTGCACCATACGACCACGGAATGGCTTGGGAGCAGGCCGAACTCACCGCGCGTTCCATGGTCATCATGCGTGCCGCACCCGTCTGCCTCTTCGAGATCTTCACCCCGGACGCCTGGTATCCGCCCACCCAGCAGCACGACGACGCCGAGATGTTCATGGCCACCTGCTGGCGCCCGGTGATGGACGGCGAAGCTATCAACCACGTCCCCCTCCCCGGTGGCGCGATGTATGCCACGCTCGCCCGCGAACTCGCCTTCACCACTTTCCAGCGCGAAATCATCTGCGACAAGCTCTACTGCTACGTGTTTACGCGCGGCGACGGAAAGACCTTCGCCGCACTCTGGTCCACAGGAGACTCCGCCGAACTGAGCCCCGCCCTCCCCGCCGACACCCGCACGCTCTCCATGACCGGCCGCGAGGGATTATTGAGGGAAGACTCTTTAACACTTACGAATGCACCAGTTTATTTAATTAGTGAATTGTCTGCCAACAAAGTCGCCGATGCCCTAGAGAGCGCGATGCTTGAGGTCGCACCGCGTTTCCGTTTCGCCGTCACGCCCGCTAATTCTTCGGACCAAATTCTTTTATATATATTGAATTGTAGTAGCGTGACTGTCCCCGGACTTGTCATGACGGACGATGGGGGGACTGTCCCCACGCAACAAGAGACAGGGGCTGTCCCCGGACTTGTCATGACGGACGATGGGGGGACTGTCCCCACACAACAAGAGACAGGGACTGTCCCCACTCTGGTCGCGACGAGCAAAAACGCTCCGCAGGAAGTCAACCTCCTTCCCCAGCAGACCACTGCGGTCACTCTCCCCTTCGGGAAAACCGCCACCGTGCTTGCCGATGGTCAAAAATATATCATTCAACTAGATGACATACAAGGTAAAATGAAAATATATAAAATAGCCGAGAAGCCTCGTTTCATCGGAACACTTTCGTGGACCAAGACACTCAAGCCAATCCAGCTCCGTCATCCCGACGACATCTTCCCCAAGACCGCCCTCCACCGCGAAAAGGCATATTTCCGCGACGAACTCTACAACCCCAACGGACATACCTTCGCGGCCGACTGTTTCATCGCATACGACGACGAATGCCTCTATCTAGCCGCCGATGTGGACGACCCGACGCATGTCCAGCACTTCGCCCCCGAAGAGGCCTGGCGCGGTGACTCGCTTCAGTTCGCCTTCGCAAGCCGTCCCGTCCCCCCCGCCGAAGTCCGTCCCCCCAACGCACCGGAGTCCCTCGCGGCATTGGAAAACAACATCCTCGTTGCCCTGAAGGACGGCGAACTCATCCGCGTGCGCTTCGGCAAATCGCCGGAAATCGTTGATTTCCCCGCAAAGGTCACTCGTGTGGAAGGACATACCTATTACGAAGTTGCCCTGCCTTGGAAGTTTCTCGGTTTCACGCCTGAAACTTGCCAACGACTTGGAATGGTTCTCTTCGACAGCAACTCTCCCGCTAATTCCGAACCCCCTTACTGGCTTTCCTTCGGGCAAGGCATCGCCGGTGGCCCAGATGCCGCCCTCCTAACTCCTGTGAAATTTGAATAATCACCAATAAACAACTTTTCATCAATGAATTACACACTGAATGACTACCAACAGGCCAACAAGGCCAAATGGACTTGGCTTCCAGATTACCATGCTGGCCGCGAAGGCTTCTTCTTATTTCGTAACTCATTTATTATAAATAAGTTAGATAAGATTACCATCTATGTAGCAGGCGACTGCCGCTTCAAGCTGTATCTCGATGGGCAGTTGATTGGCACCGGCCCAGTCAAGAGCTTTCCGCTTTTCACGCAACTCCTTCGACTGCAACTTGAGGTCGCTCCAGGCAAACATGTACTTTCGGCCGAAGTCATTGTGTGGCCGTCAGGCTGGCGGAACTCCCCCGCACCCTGGAGTGAAATGCACATCGGCGGAGGATTTTACTTGAGTGGCGGTTCGGAAACGATCGACCTCTCCACGCCAAAAGGCTGGAAGTGTTTGCACGACAACTCAAGATATACACTCGACTGGAAGGACGGCGGCGCCGAACTCTTTCCCGCCGGACCGCGCGACGGCGTGGACTTCCAAAAATCCCCAGGAGACTGGTGCGCAGTCGGATACGATGATTCCAACTGGGCGAATGCCGTCCCCACGGGAATCTCGGCAATCTGGGGCACCAGCATGGGCGACCTCAACTGTCCCTGGCAGCTTGAAATGCCACAGGTTGGACATCAACGCTTCACCCACGAGCCAATTGCCGACATCCAGCACCTCTCCAACCCGTCAACTAGCCTGTCACTTGACGGGCAAGGCGTCCTTTCCGGCACCATCCCCGCAGGCCACTCCCTGAGCGTCCTGAAGCTCAATCGCTATTTCACGGGACTTGTCCATGTCGCAGGGAAAGGTGCAACTGGAACCATTAAAGTCATTCTTTCCGAAGCACTTGACGAAGATAAAAATTTACCCATCCGAATCCAAAACGACATCCTTAAGATCACTCCGGCCCCTTGGTCCTTTGACTCCTTCGAGATGCGGGCCGGTCAGCACCTCGCATTGGAATGTGACTTGGATGCCCCGCTCGAGCTCGACGCCCTCTCCCTTCAGTTCCAGACCTACGACTTCGGAGAATTCAAGGAATACAAGAATCCGCAGGACCCCGAACTGGAACGCATCTACCAAGTTGGCATCCACACAGCAAGATGCTGCACTCACGATACTTATGAAGACTGCCCGTATTTCGAGCGGTTGCAATACTCTGGGGACAGTCGCATCCAGGCACTCATCTCCTACGAAGCCACTGGCCATGGTGCACTCGGCCGCAAGGCACTACGCGACTTCCAGCGCTCCCTGACACCCAGCGGACTCACCCGCAGCCGCTTCCCCGACATCCTCCCGCAGGTGATTCCCGGCTACAGCCTAATCTGGATTCTGATGGTCGAGGACTACGACAACTACTTCCACGACACCGCCATCACCAAGGAGTGCTACGCCGCAATGCGAAGTGTCCTGGGCTACTTCGAAGACCGAATCGAACCCGACACCGGACTCTCGGGGAACCCCGGCTTCTGGGACTTCACCGACTGGCAGCCCGAATGGTCCGTCGGCGACGCCGCACGCAAAACCGGCCTCCCCACAGCCGTCAACAATCTCTTCTTCATCTTGGCATTGCAAGCGATGGCACGCTTCGCCAGGCAACTCGGCGAGACCGCCGATGAACTGCGCTTCACCAACCTGTCCAGGCGTCTCTCCGATGCCATCAATACACACTGCTACGATGAAATGCGCCAGAGCTACACCGACGTTCCTGGAAAGCCCTGGTACTCCTTCCATGCCAACGCATTGGCCATACTTTCCGGAGTCGCCACCGGCACCCGCCTCGACTCCGCACATAAGCTTCTTCTCGCTGACGCCAAAGATGTCACGCGCTGTTCGCTCTATTTCCAATTCTATGTTTTGGAGGCACTGCGAAAGCTCGGTGACCGCGACGGAATGTACCACGCCTTGCGCCCCTGGCGAGAGAGCATCCGTCGCAACCCCGGCATCACCACCTTCCCCGAGGTGCCCGACCCCGCCTCCAACCGCAGCGCCTGCCACGCCTGGAGTGCCGGTCCCGTCTATGAAATCCTCGTGGCTAAACTATAAGCCGTAGAACATCATGCCCCCTTTGAAGGCATCTAACTAAGCTTCACAGGCTTAAGGCCGTAGATTTATGCCAGCAATCCTTTGTTCTTGTCCTCAAAGATCTTCTCGCTGGTGAAGTCATCGAAGGCCCCCATGGCATCTAGCGCCGCGAAGCGATCGGCATCCGCATCCGCACCGAACTTGAGGTCGATGTTCGTGCATTCGCCTTTAATCTGGACGGAGTTATTGCCATCGGAATAAAACAAGTTATCCGCATCCCACTTGGATTCATCGCCTTCCTTAAACCACAGCGTGATCTTGCCATTGGCAAGTTGCTCCACGGTATCCTCGCCCCAATTTCCGCCGAAGGCAAAGATGTCATCGCCGCCGTGACCATACAGGATGTCATTGCCCTCTCCGCCGACGATAATGTCATCGCCCGAGGCTCCGACAATGCGGTCATTGCCAGCATCGCCAAAGAGAGAATTTCCGCCTGTATTCGCCCAGATGACATCATCTCCCAGACCACCACGCACGGTCATACCGCCACCGACATACTCGAAGCGCTGGCTGGTCAAGTCAACGATGTCATCGCCCTGCCCTGCGCGAATCTCGTTGATTTTCATGACGCGTGCCTGAGCATCCATCCCCACAGGGAAGAGCGAGTAGATGTCGTCCAGGAAGAGCGCATCGCCATGGGTGTCATCGGTCAGCAGCAGAGTCGCCGCATCATCCGATCCGGCGAAGATGTCCTCGATGCGGTTCCGGCCATCCAGTTCGGCCGTCATGCCCAGGTCGGTATGCAAGGCATGGTAATTGTGGTCCCAGGTATTCTGAACCCTCACGAAGAAGGCATCCACAGTTCCATCGGCGTTCGACTGGACGAGCTGCGGCTCTGCCATTGTCTGCGGAGGCGCGACAATCTCCTCGCCGTATTCCCATTCTTCTGATTCGGCTGCACGCACACGCCACTGGTAGGTCGCCTGCGGCAGGCTGAACGCATCCAACGAAGTGCCATTCACTTGGATACGAACGAAATGGTCGAACGCATCCATCGAGTATTCGACGACATAACTTTCCGCCCCGGCAACAGGCTTCCATGAGAGCCCCCCTGGCGTGCCCGCCAATTCGGTCGGAACGCCACTGATTTCAACGGAACAAACGGTTGACCATTCCGATGTCAAGCCGACGGCATCGACTGCCTGGATTTGGAAATAGTAGGTGACACCGCCTTGACCGGGCAACTGTAGCTGCGTGTAGGTGGTGTAGCCGTAGTCGCTGAAATACTCGCCGTCCGTGGACCAGCGGATGTTGAATCCCTCCACGCCCGCGCCAACATCTTCCGCGCTCATGTCAAGGGTGATCAGGCCCTCGCCGTCTGTGGAAAGTGCCAGACCAACGGTGCCAGGTGCGTCTGCATCGATGGTATTGAGGGTGGTCGGAGTCTCAATCGGGTCATTGAAATCAAAGAAGATTTCCGCCGTGTTGTGGATTTGCGTATCGGTCGGCAAATCGGACAAGATTTGGATGGAGTAACTGAAGTTTCCTTCGCCACGTCCAGAGTCATCGTTAACCAGCAGCACGCCCTTCGTCAAATCCTGCAATTCAAAGCCGGTTGCGGGGTCGATGGCCGTGAAGGAGGCGATGAGTTCGCGCGTTTCATAGTCGAGGTTGATGGCGACCGCCACGGTGATTTGCGCCTCGCCAAGGTCCAGAACGACATTGCCGTTGAAGGAGTCGCGCCCCTCGGGCAACTGGTACGTATGCCCCGCCAAGGTGAAACTGTGCAACACAAAGGAATTGAGGTCCAGATTGTCGTCCATCATATCCCGCACATACACCTTACGCGCGGGAGCGGTGGCATTATCGGGGTCGTTCTCGAAGAGGACGGTGTATTGCAGGCGGCTGCCGTCCTGGACGTAATGCAGCTCGGTGGCGCCTTGTGTGGCCAGCTTGTCGTTGGGGTCGTGGCTTGATGCGGACTGCGTATTCGCGCTGGTGACATTGGTGCCGCCCTTCTGCTTGGCTTTGTCGGCTTTCTCCTTGTCCTTCTTCGACCAGAAGCGGCGCCAGGCCTGCTGGATGAACTCTTCCTTGCCGCTTTGAGTCGTGGCCTCTTGGTAACGCGTAAAGCTGTGGGAGATATAGCGGTCATCCAGTTCCGTATCAAGGGCTGGCGGCCAGATCGTGCCGTCCTTGGTAGATACGGTGCCCTTTTCGTACAGGCTCTGCGCCACATTGATGCCACCTTTATAGTAGTCGCCGACAGCGTCGCAGCCATCCGGCAGCTCTCCCTCGTCTATCACAGTCCTCATCGTGTCGAACAACCCTGCGGGAGAGTCACCTGTGCCAATCTTCGGAGTGTTCGTGGGCAGGTTGGTTGTGAGGTCGTCGGCAGTCTTGTCATTTAGGAAGGAGAAAATCTCTTTCAAGTTGAAGATATCGCCATTGGCAATCTTGTCAACGACGGAGCCCGATTCATGTTTTGTGGGCAGGCTCGTCATATCGCCTTTCATTCCATCCAAATCAAGGTAGTTGATTGGGTCGTTGTATGCGTAGGTGTAGAGGTTTGCGCCGTCATTAAACCAAGAGGGATCCGTGGAGATGAAACGTCCGTCGGTTGCGCTGTAGTTTCGTGCCAGGACGTAGTAGGAGCCGTCGGGATTCAGGAGGGTGCCGAAATGACCGTGCCAGGTCAGAACATTGTCCGTGATATCACCCGTCTGCCCGATGATGTTGCCAAAGGCGTCGTAGGCGTAGGTTGCCGACTTGCCGTTGGTGCCAGCAACAGCTGTCACATTGCCACCCAGGTCGTAGGTGAAGGTGTAGATTGCGCCATTCGCATCGACATAGCCCTCAATGCCAGTGGCCCCCCTGATATAGAACGGGTAGGCCTCGCCGTTCCTGTACTGGGCCAGGAGGTTGCCAGTGCCATCATAGTAGAACGTGTAGGTATCGGTGCCGTTGCTGGCGCTGTCGCGGTAGCCGAGTGCGTTGTAGGTGAAGGACCAGGTGGTGTCGGCCACGGTCATGGTCGCCATGCGGCTGTCCTCGGTCCAGGTGTAGGCGACGTGTCCGTCCGACAGCAGATTTCCATTCAGGTCGTAAGTGTATTCGACCGCCTCGGCCTCTCCGACCTGGACCGTCAGGATCTGGTTCATCGAGCCATACGTCCAAGCGGTGGTGACATTGGCAACCACATCCGTTTGGGTGAGGCGGTTTCCGGCGGCATCGTAGGTATAGGTGTAGTGAATTGCCGTGCCGTCGCCAAGCATTTCGCTGGCGAGGTTGCCGCCGAGGTCATACGTATAGGTCCAGCTCGCTTCGCCCGTGCTCTTCTGGACGATTCGCGCCACGGAATTGTAGGTGTATTCCGTGTCGCCGACTCTCGTGATGTTGGCGCGGACGTCATACTCGTAGGCGATGCCGTTGCCGTCCGTCAGGTTGCCGTTGGCATTGCGCGTATAGGCAGTGAACGCATTGCCGTTGACGGAGATGGTACTCATCTTGCCGCCCTGCCAGGTGTAGGCAAAAGTCTGCCCGCCGATGGTGTAGGAGGCAAGTTTGCCGGTCGCGTCATGGTCGATGGCGATGGTCGTGCCGTCCTGGTAGGCGAGTCCCGTCAGGTTGCCGTTTGCGTTGTATTCGAACGCTAGGTTCTGGACGGAGTTCGAGGCGGCCGTCGTCAGCAAGCCCGCATTGTTATAGGCGTATTCGTACTGGGTACCCGCAAATGCGGCGCTGCTCAGGGAACCATCCGTGTTCCACTGGTAGGCAAGCACGTCCCCCGCACGAGTGGTGTGCGACACCAGGTTGCCTACAGCATCATATTCCCAGCTCACTTTTGAACCATTGGCAAAGACGGCCTCCGTCAGCTTCTCATTGCCGTCATAGCTCATCTGCGCCCGGTTGCCATTGGCATCAGTCAACGATGTGAGCAACCCTCTGGGAGTGTACTCGTAGGAGGTGATATGTCCGTTCTGGGTGACGGTGGCGATGTGGCCGAAATTGTCATATGTCACGGCAGACGAGTAGTCGCCATAGTTGACACGACTGATGCGCCACGAATCATCATACTCGCAGGTCATTGAATTGCCCAGCTGGTCCGTGATTCGGGTCAGGTTGCCGTTGTCATCGTAGTCGAACGAAATGACAGAACCATCGCTGTAGGTGAACTCGGTAATGTTCCAGTTCTGGTCGTAGCTGATATTGACCGCATAGCCCGTGGCGTTCTGGGCGGTCTTCAGATGGCCCTGGAAGTAGGTGTAGCTGGACGTGTTGCCGTAAATATCGGTAAAGCGAAGTATCTCGCCGTCAGCGTTGCACACGTAGGATTCGCTGAGACCAGCGGAATTGGACACGGTCTGCAGCCAGCCGTTGGCGTCATACGTGTAGTGGTTCCAGTTGCCCGAGACATTGTCGGTCAATTTGGCCAGATTGCCGTCGGCATAGTACACGGCGGTGAAGCTGTGGTCGCAGTTGTCCGTGACGGTGATGACGCCTGGCTGCTCCATCGTGATGGTGGTGATGAGGTTGCCGTGCGTGGCCTGGACAACTGATCCGCTGTTATCATAGATATAGGAGGAGACCAGCTCGCCGCCCTGATAAACTCCAGTCAGGGCATCGCTGTCGTACTGGTAGGCCAACGGATTGCGACCGTCGTTATAGGAGACGCCAGTCAGCTGGCCGTCAGCCGAATGCTGGTAGGCGACTTCCAAGCCGTTGGTGCCTGTCAGACCATCCTTTGCAACGAGGATGAACTCGCCGTCGTTGGATGTCAGTTTGGAGAGTTCGCCGTTCTTGTCGTAGGCGAGCTGAATGCTGTTGCCATTGGTGTCGCTGATCTGCGCCAGGCGCCAGTTCTGGGCATCGACCTGCTCCATGGTCCACGTGCGTTCATAGTCGGGAGATTGAAGGATGGCCTGGCTTCCCTTGAAGGTCAGGGTGAGGCTGGAGTCGTTTTCGCAGAAGTATTTGCCGTATGCGCCCTTGCGGAACGTAAATACGCCTTGTTCGGGCGAGAAGAAGGTCACGGCGTCGTTTCCTTCATTCACCAGGCTGTATTCCCAGTTCGTGTGCCAGCCTTGGTCGTCCATGCGATTGGAGTAGAATCGCTCGAAACTCAGCTGCAGGGCGCCCCTGGTTGCCACATTCAAATCAGGTATAGACTCAAATGAGTTATATGGATTGAAATTACCTGAAACGGATTGCACGGTAAGCGCCAGCAGGTCGGTGGCATCGCTTGCATCGGCCCCGACGCTCTGCAGGGTCTGCGCATTCGTCTGGAGCATCTTCACGTAATCGCCCCAGGTCGTGCCAACTGCGTTTTCCATGGCGACGTAGAATGCGTCGCTCTGGCCAGGCATCGTCTCCCGCCAGTCCAGGACCTCTGTGCTGTACTCGTCAAAGTAGTTGATTTCCCAAAGCAGGTTGTTGTTGCCGCTGATGTTCCACGGCTGGAGCAAACCAACCAGGTCGATGTTGACGAAGCCGCTGGCACCCGCTTCCAACTGGCCAGGCACCTTGCCCTGGGCGTAGATGGTGGCTGTAGAGACATAACCAGTTGGCAGCGAGTTGTACGAGCCGTTGTAAGCCGAATGGTTCTGGTCCACGGATTTGTTTATCCCCATGATGCCGACGGAGCGCTGCTTGTTGCCGTCATTGTCCACTTCATAGATATCGACCGTCAGCAGAACAGCCCCCATGGAGGCGTTGCCCGTGTTCGCATAGTTGACGTCGAAGCTGGTGATGAAATGGTTTGCAACCCTCAGGGGCAGGTCAGCCGTAACTTCGAGGTTCGGGGCGCCCTCTGCCGCAAGCGTGATGGTATCGGAGAGAACGCTCACGGCACCGTCTGTCGCCTTCAGCACATAGTCGCCTGCCTCAAGCAGGCCAGCTTCAAAGGTCAGCAGAAGCTGATGGTCGTTGATGTAGGTCACTACGCCGTTGGTTGCCACTTCGTTGGCATTGACGGCGGAGACGGTGGTGTCTGGCGTGAAGCAAAGCCCCTCCAGCACAAATGTCATCGCCTGTCCGTCCAGAACACCCTGGATGTTGGGCGTGACCGCTGTAATGCCAAGCCCGACTTTTTCGGCGGTCAACGTGTAGTTGCCGTAGCCGATTTGGGCATAGACCATCACATAGATGTCCTGGTCATAGCTCTGGGAGGCAAGCGCCAACTGGGCATCATTGGCATTGCGCACGGCGGTGTCGTAGTTCTCACGTGTCGGCGAATAGCCATAGCCGATGTAGAGTTCCATGCCAGAGTAGTCGTCACGCAAAGTGTCCAGCGTCAGTTGGTAGGCGTCACCTGCGCCCGCAGTAAACTTATAGGTTGCACTCTGGCCAGAATTGATGGTCTGCTCACCCTCTGGCAACGGATTCGTGCTTACGGAGATGGCAATGGATTCCACGTTGCGCTCCGAGGCGCCAGTCGGCTTTTCATTGTAGATGTCGGGACGCACCAGCAGGTAGTAGTCGCCGTCCGTAACACCGGAAAGCGCAACCTGCGTCTGCCCCGAGACCGACGAGCCTTGCGGCAGGCCGTTGTTGTGGACAACGGACGCAAGCAAGGTGTCCGAATTGTCCCAGAGATTGTCCTTGGAGAGGTAAACACCGTCCGTCCATTTGCCGTAGAGGTCGGCGTCCTCCTGGTTGAAGGTCTTCCACTGGACGGTGAAGGTCTCGTCCTGTACGATATCGGTCCTGGAAGAGACCAGGTCCTTGATGTCCAAGTTGATACGGGTCATCTCAATGATGCCCTCGTACGATTCCTGAAGATGATTGCCGGCCTTGTCGGTAAGTTTGTTGGCGTCTATGGAAACCGTATATTCACCTGGCACGTTGATTGCGACTTTCGAAGTGACCAAGGCCACTCGGTCAGTGAGCATTGAAACTTCCACATTGATATTCTGCTCATCAGGCGATGTCACCTTCAAGGCTTTGCTCAGCGTGGTAACATCAACATCCGAGGAGAATGTGATTCGGAAATCTGGCAGTTTGCCAGTCAGGTTCACGGTCTTTTCAATGTTCAGGACCTTGGGTGCGATACGGTCCACCGTGAAGGCGACAGTACCCTTGAACTCCGTATTCAATGTACTGCCATCCGACGACTGGATGCCGTCAGAGAGGACAAGTCGATAGGAGTGCCCGTCATTCAACAACTCATTGTCGAAGATAAGCTGATTGCCATCTACGGTGGGGAATCGTTCTGCCAGGGAAACTTGCTGGTTTGCGGTATCATCCCACAACTGAACGGTCTCTTCGGTAATGCTCTGCGGATCAAGCTTCGAGAGGAAGGTCAACTTGAGATTGTCCTGTGCGAGTGAGAGATAT
>JAFXSU010000028.1 GCA_017525435.1 Victivallales bacterium | reverse complement strand
ACCCAGCGGATGACCCGCATGACATCAATGTTTACCAAACTATTGCCGTAGCTCTTGCCGCGCTTGTCCTCGGAAAGATATCGCTCTGCCGTCTTCGGACAGACATAGTCTGGGTCCGAAGCCTTCCATTCCTGTGCTTCCTTAAGGACGGTCGCCAACTGGGGGGCGATGGGGATGGAGACCTGTTTGCCGGTCTTGAACTGGGTAACGGATACACGGTTGCGTGTCCAGTCGATGCGGGTCCAGCGCAGAAGCACGCAGTCCTTGAGCCGCTGCCCAGTGTACATGCCGATATAGAAGATGACCTTTATCTCCGGCTTGTTGAGAATTTTCCGTGCAGGGTTGTCCAGTTCCTTCTGGATGGACAGAATCTGGTCGGGGGAAAAGCCGATGCGCCGCGCCGTGAGGTTCTGCTCCTCCCGATGCTTGCGGTGAAGTGAAGCGGCCTCAAACGGATTTGGGCCATGCAGGTATTCGGACAGGGTATTGCATATTTTCTTGAGATGCTTGATTTTGCGGTTGTGCGTATCAACGGAGAGATGCCTTTGACGAAGTTCTTCGGCAAACTTCTCGGCAAGTTCCGGCGTGATTTCATGCAGGTTCATCTCCGGATTGCCCGCAAACCGCACAAACTCCTCCCAGGCGACCTGATAGTTGATTTGCTCCGCGACGGTGGCGGGCGTGGCACGGTTTGGGTGGGTGGAATACTTCGGCCAGACATCAGCCAAGCGCAGTGATTTCTCAGGGGAACCAAGACGACGCGCGACCTTCACATGCGCTGCGACCACCTCAAGCGTATCCGCCTGGAGCGTGGGAAGCAGACGCTTGTATTCCTTCAAGGCCTCGTCGTAGTCACTGGTCTTGAGGCACACGTTCTTGCGGCGCCCCTGGATCTGGTAGCGAAGGTAGTAGTTCCCCCCGGCCTTGGCCTGGTAGATGGTTCCCAGCGGTAGTTTCTCCGGCTTCATCGTCTTTCTCTTTCTGCCCATTGCACGGCTCTCCTGTGGTTGCGACGCCGGAGATACCGATTGGGACTAATATAGCATTTCGGGCACGAAAAAAGCCACCTTCTGCCAAAAAATGGCAAAAAGATGGCGATTTCCTAGGTAAAAATGGTACCAGAGGTGGGAATCGAACCCACACTCCCTTACGGGAACAAGATTTTGAGTCTAGCGCGTCTGCCAATTCCGCCACTCTGGCTTTGGTATGTTGACATAATATAGAGGCATATTCCAATTTTTCCAATGAAACTCGGCAAAAGAAAATAAGAGTTGTTCGATAGAGAATATATTATGCGAATTACCTTGAGGTGAATTATGGCTCGTTTTCTTCATCCGCTCATCGAAGCGGCTTATTGTGTTTTGGATGGTGAACCACTGAGCGAAGAATTGGCTCTGCGGTTGGCCAATGAAATCCATGGTTGCGATATCCTGGATTTGGTTTCCCTGGCGAACAAGGTGCGTCGGCAGAATGCTCCGGAGTTTCTGGCGTGCTCCATCATCAATGCAAAGTCCGGACAATGCGCTCAGAATTGCCGCTTCTGCGCACAGGGGGCGGGCTTCGATACGCAAATCAGCTGTTATCCGCTGGTTGATGAGGCAACGATGTTGGATGCCGCAAAGAAGGTCTATGAGGCGGGCGTGCGGTCGTTCGGCGTGGTGACCAGCGGATGGGGATACCAGAATGTGACGCCGGAATTCGAGCAGTTGCTCTCCCGATTGGACGCCTTGCGCACAAGCTACCCCGATTTGCGGATTTGCGCCTCGCTGGGTATTCTGTCCGAAGAGACGGCACGGCTTTTGGCGGAACACGGCGTGTGGAGGTATAACATGAACCTTCAGACGAATCCCGCGCGCTATGGCGAGCTGATTACCAAGAACCACACGATCGAGGAGAAAATCGCCACCATCAAGTATCTTCAGAAATTCGGCGTGACAATTTGCTGCGGAGGAATCTTCGGCTTGGGGGAGAGTTGGGAGGACCGCGTGAAGATGGCATTTGCGGTGCGGGAACTTGAGGTGGATGGCTCTCCGCTGAATGTGCTTTTGCCAATCCCCGGCACGCCGTGTGGCACAAGAGAACTCCTCAGCCCCGCCGAAGTCGCAAAGGCATTTGCGATTTATCGGCTGATTAACCCGAAGTTGACAATCAAATTTGCGGCGGGACGCGAAACCACGATGAAGGATTTTCAGGGCTTGCTGATGCTCGCGGGAATGAACGCCATTATCACGGGAGGATATTTGACTACGCGCGGACGCACCGTTCCCGAAGACGATAAGCTCCTCGCCGATCTCAAGCAATTTTCGTAGTCGTGCTTATATACCTGAAGCCGTGAATGTTATTCTACGCTGGCGGGGCGCCGGCAGTACATCGCTCCGCTGGCGGGGCGCCAGCGCAACGCATTTTCTGTCGGCGGGGCGCCGGCAGTACATTACTCCGCTGGCGGGGCGCCAGCGCAACGCATTTTCTGTCGGCGGGGCGCCGGCAGTACATCACTCCGCTGGCAGGGGCGCCGAATTGGGATTACGGCTAAGGCTTTGTTACACAAGAAGACACCTGATTGCACTTTTACAAATTCTACGGGAGCTGCCGCCCCCGTACCCCTGCAGCTTGAAAAACCAGCTTAGTCAAGTGCCATCATAGGGAATATGGCCTTACTCTTTAAGGCTTTACAAAATCCCTAAGCAAAAAGTTCAATTAGGTGCCCACTTGGGGAACATAGCCACAGTTATTAACCTGGACATAGTAAATTTGATGCATTGCGCAGGAAATCGCGTGGCGCAGGGGAAGCCGACAGCCGCGAAGCGGCGGCAGGCCTTTCAGTCCGCCGACGGATGGCGGGCGTCTCCTCCGGGCACTCGACCGGAGGCTTCACCTGCCCAATCAAGTTCCTTTCGTGTCTTTCGTGTGTTTCGCGGGAAAAACATCCATCAAATTAAACCTGTCCTTCGGCGTCCCGTCCGTCCCGTGTGTCTCGTCCGTCCCGTTTACTCATAAGGATGTAGCGTCGGTTCCCTCTTTGGAGTAAGCTTTTCAATTACAGTAGATAAAAAAGCGAGAAGAGTGTTGACATTTTATTGTTTGACGTGTTATATTTCAAAAAAGACAAGGTCGCACGAAGATGCGGTTTTTCCCGATTAACGGAAACAATGCCAGCGACCATCCAATTTTAATCCATAAAATATAAACCATCCAACCACGAGAGGTCACCCATGTTCGTCGTCGTAAACAGTGGAGTCACCAGCAGTTACCTGACCCTCAACAACGATCAAATGAGTGTCTATAGCGGTGGGACTGCAAACTACACCACCGTTAACGATAAAGGCTTGTTGAGTGCCTTGAACGGGGGCACCGCGAACAATACTACGGTCAACTCCGGCGGCACAGTGGTTGTCGATGGCGGCACGGCGACCTCGGCCACCGTCAACGACGGCGGAACCCTGCGGACGGAAGATGCCAAGGTCAAGGACGTTACCGTTGACATAGGCGGCGCGGTGTATATCGGTTTGGACACCGTCATGGCGAACCTGGTGCTCAACGGCGGCGCGGCGCATGTCGAAAGCGACGGCTGGGCATTCCAGACTTCGAAGGGAAACATCGTCTCCAGCAACACGATCGTGAAGAACGGCGGCATGCTCTACATCAGCGGCGGCGGCCATGTGGAAGGGCTGCTGGCCTCCGATGGCGGCCAGGTGAACGTCGATAGCGACGGCATACTCCAAGTCGCGGAATTCGCGAGCGCGACCCTCGACGCTCTGAATGGCGCGAGCATTTCCTCCGCGACACTGCTGGATGGCGGACGGATGAACGTTTTCACTGGCGGCAGTGCGCAGAATGTCACGGTCAGCGAGGGCGGCATCCTGGCCGTGGAGTCGGGCGGGCAACTGGCCGGCATCTACGTCAGCGCGGGCGGCGTCCTCACGGGCGTCGTGAAAGACGGGACCACGATCCGCATGTACGGCGGCACGCTCGACTTCGACATCTCCGGCTTTACCCCGGACAGCGTCTCGTACCTTTATGAGGATACGGACATTGACTCGGACGAAGCATATTCCTGCACGCTCACGGTGGACGACGCGCAGGCGTACGGCACGTACGGACTGATGAGCTACGCCTATGGATTCGCCTGCACCGTCACCGTGCAGGACACGTCCGGCACGGAACTCGGCACGCTCGCGGCCGGATCGACCGTGAACATCAACGGCGTGGGCTACACCCTGAACATCGGCGGTTCCCCCTCCTATCCCCTGACCGTGACCATCGATGCTGCGGTTGACCTGACGGGCGACCTGACGGGCGCGACGGCGGAAATCGCCTCCGGCATGGTCGCAAGCAATGTCAACATCAACGCCTTAGCCCACCTTGATGTCTTCGACGGCGGCGTCGCCAGCGACGTGGTCGTCAATGTCGGCGGCGACCTGTATGTCTCTGACGGCGGTACCGCGATTCAGGTCAAGGAAAACGGCGGATATGTCTCTGCGTCTGACGATGCGGAAGTCTCGTTTGTTTCCAACTCGTTCTCCGAAGTCACGCTGGCTGGTCAGAACAGGGCAACCGTCCATTCCGGCACGACCGCAGTCAATACCACCGTGAACTCCGGAGGAAGTCTGTGTCTCTACAGCGGCGGCACGGCGACCTCGACCACCGTCAACAGCGGCGTAATGTCCGTCTCCGGCGGCGGCACGGCGACCTCGACCACCGTCAACAGCGGCGGCGACATGACCGTCTCCGGCGGCACGGCGACCTCGACCACCGTCAACAGCGGCGGCGGAATGTACATCTGGGGCGGCACGGCGGACTTGACCACCGTCAACAGCAGAGGCAGAATGTTTGTCGCCGACGGCGGCGTTGCCAATGACATCACTGTCAATAGCGGCGGCACGGCCGAGGTCTCCAGCGGCGTGATCAACGGAGCCACTGTCGCTTCCGACGGCAGTCTCCTGATTTACAGCGGCACCAAGATCACCGGCCAGATGGTATTTGAGGTCGGCGCCACGGTCATCCCATTCGTCGGCTCGATTCTCGATTTCGACCTGACGCAGACCACGCCGGAGGCTCTGGTGCTGGTGAACGACCTCTCTGTGCTGATGGGCACGCCGACCTATACCATTACGGTGGGCGAAACTCAAGAGCTCGGCACATACAACCTCGCCGGAGGCGCGGCGGCCTTCAAGGGAACCATGACCGTCAAGCGCGAAGGCGCGTCTGCGGACATCTCCATTACCGTTGGCGACACCAACATCAACGGCGGAGACATGGCCTACTCGCTGACCGTCACGGATAGTCAGTTGCTCTTCACCATCGCGCCTCCCGATACCACGCCGCCGGTGGCTCCGACCGCCTCTGCGGACATCACCGTACCCACGAATGGCAACGTGACCGTCACGGCCACCTTCAGCGACGACAGTACTTTAAAGGAATACAGCCTTGACGGGCGGACCTGGAGCGCCTACACGCAGCCCGTGGTCTTCTCCGAGAACGGCACGGTCTCCTTCCGCGGGACCGACGACGCGGGCAATGTCTCCGACATCACGAGCTACGAGGTCACGAACATCGACAAGGTGGCCCCCGATGCGCCGACCACTTCCGCGGACATCACCGCGCCCACGAATGGCTTT
>JAFXSU010000027.1 GCA_017525435.1 Victivallales bacterium | reverse complement strand
CCTTGGCGGCGTTCTTGACGACCACGTAGTCACCGCAATCCAGGTGCGGGGTGAAGATGGGCTTGTTCTTGCCGCGCAGGATCATCGCGATGTCGCGCGCAAGACGACCGAGCACCTGGTGGTCAGCGTCGATGATCCACCATTTGCGCTCGATTTCATTAACTTTCGGAAGGAACGTCTTCATGGTTTACAAAGTATGTGTATGGGCGAATGAAAAAGTGACTCGACAGGACCTTCTCCGAAAGGTCCACAACTTTCAGGAGTATCCCTTGTGGCAGAACCAATTCCAAAAGGGATCGGGGCTTTTGGAAATGGACTCTACGTGTAGCTTGTTAATGTAACTCCAAAACGGAGTTTTTCAAACCGAACCGCTTACGTTTTCGAGCGAAACACCGACTTTTTAGTGCAAAACAGGGCAAAACCGGACAAATCGACAGGCAAAGGCAACCAGCGTTTCACATCAGTTTGGGACCCGGCCAAGCATGGTCCACGGCCGGGCAGTATGAATGGCGAAGAGGAAATAGCCAATCTCCGTCTCGCGGGGATGGCTTTCCTCTTTCAGCACGCGCGCGGGTTCGTTCGACAGTTCAATGCGCAGTTCGTTGGAGCCATCCGCACGAATCACAGCGGTGGCAGTACCGCGGGCGCCGGTGACGACCACCATGTAGTCCTCGGTATCAACCTCGTCACTGTAGAATGCGGTCTCGTTGCCCTGAAGCAGCCAGTTGACCAAATCCTCGTCCTTGAGGCTTTCGAAGATTCCTTCTGCGGGGGGACGCGTAAGGCGCATTTCCTGGAGCGGTCCGAGCACGCCGGCAGTAAGGAACTCCTTCAGGCGAACCATTACCCACTCGAAGCGCAACGACCCCAGCCAGCAGACCTGGATATGGCGGCGCTTTGCGGCGGCGCACAGTTTCTTGAGGGAGTCCGGCGTCTCTCCCGACAGACCATTGACGGCAAAGGGGATCTTCTCCTTGAGCAGCTCCTTGAGCAAGGGGCCACGCGCCTCGCCGGCGACATCCACGATGGCGGCCTTGACGGTTCCGAGGTATTGGCTGAAGTCATCTCCGGGCTTTAAGGTCACGATTCCGGAACGCAACCGTACCGCCTGGGAACACGGGGACTCCAGATCTTGGGTGAAGTAGAGGATTTCTGGCTGCATCATGTCATCCATTGGAAGTTCAGAGTTGAACAAGTTCGCAAGTCGCTTTTGAAATGGCGGCAAATTACCACCGTAGAGAAATTGGGGCAAAACTGGAGATGGCGGCCGAGGCCGGCCCTGCCGCACAGTCGTTGAACTCGCAGCTGGCAGGATCGAAGAGCATCTGCGCGGCAGCTTGCACTGCCTGTGGGGTAACCGACATCAAACGATGGAAGTCCTGCTGGCGCAACGCCTCCGTGCGACCATGCAGCAAATCCTTGACCGCAACACTGCACAGCTCGGCAGGCCGGTCGGGGCGAAGGAAAGCACCGGCAGTGCTGAGCACCGCATGGCCGACCTCCGCCGGGCTGAACTGATGTCCCGCAACCAACTCTGCCACCGCATCGAAAACGCGGTAGGTATTGGCGGGCTGGGGATCCTCGGAAGAATGGAGGCTGGCGTGGCAATTGTATGGCTGGTAGGCAAAGCCGACGCCGTAGGCGCCGCCCTTCGCGCGAACTTCGTCCCAGAGATACCCCACGGAAAGCAAATTACCCAAGACCGACAACGGAACGCTCATCGGATCGCTGAAATGCGGTGCACGCAGAATGCGAGCGCAAGTGGTGACCTGGGCATTCACCGGGCAGAACTCCCGCCGGCCAATGAGTGGCGTCAGCGCAGATGCAGGATTCTTCCAAGGGACGAATGCGCCAGGCGCAGGGGCAAACGCAAAAGTGTTGGCAAACTGCTCTACAGCAGCCAGCCCTGCATCCGAGCCGACATACCCGCAGGCGACCAGTGGCAGCTGTCGCAGCGTCTGGGCGCAGGTCTGCAATTGCGCACAGAGGTCATCCAGCTGACTTTCCGTCAGTCGCGCAAGTCGCTGGAGATGAAGGAATCCGGCAAAGCCATTGATTTCCTCGGCGAGTTCTCCGCTCAAAGTGAGGCCGGCGCAAGCGCGCGCCTGGCATCGGCCGAGGTTGGCGTGAGTGGAGAGCGCGGCGGTGGCGCGCATCGCGGAAGCACGCAGGAGTTCCACCAGATGACGGCGTTCGGTGAAAACCACCGTGTCAAGCTGACGCCGGAAAAGCTCCAGCCCGATGGCAAAATTGCGATCCAGTCCACTGCAGGACAACTCGAAGAGTCTTAGATGCTTGGTGGATATGCGCAAAGAGGTCTCGGTGAACAACATCGAGAAAGACACGCCAAGCCGTGCGTATTCCGCGCTACAGCGGTCGTAGGTCTGCGTGGCATTGCCCAAATGTGGCAATAGCCGCAGCAGAATGTTCATCGGCAACGCCTGATCCGCCGGAACCATGCTGGCATCCGCCATCAGGCTGACACGACTAATGCCATTGTGGAAGATTTCGCCTCGTTGCCAAGGCAGTCCGTTGCCAAAGACACCGCTGGCCAGTGGAAGCGGCTTCAGTTTGGCGGGCAGGTCGTTACGTGTGAGGATCGGCAAAGTGGCCAGCGCCTCTGGGGAATCGGGCGTCACTGCATTGCGTTGCAGTTTTTCAGCAAAGTCACGGGCACGGCGCACCTGCGCAGGCGACCATCGTGCCAGCGTGCGAGCCAGGTGCTCCGCCTGAACGCGGTCATGCTTTTTACGCAAGGTCGTATCTGGCATCAAATCGATGCGCACCCGTGCAGGATTGTCCAGCAACCACTTTTGAATCAGTTCTTCGAAATAGCGCGGTTGGCGATGAAGCATCTCCTGGATGCGCGGGAGGGCCTCGGACTGGCGGAGGAAGACAAACGGGTCATCGGCATAGTTCCATGACGCCATGATATCATCCAGGAGATCAATCAGATACATCGGTCCGATATTCTGGTTCTCCACCTGGAAGGCGGCGACCGCGCTCTCCACCTGTTCGGGCGAAAGACCGTCATGAACCAGTTTCCGCAAGGTCGCGAGAATCAGCTCCTCCATTCGGGCGCAGTCTTGTTCCCGCACGCCACGCAATCCTACCTGGAAACTGGTATAGCGGGTCTCGTTGTCATAGCCACTGTTAATCATCGCCGCACCTAGACGGGACTCCTTGAGCGCCCGGCTAAGGGGTGCTCCTGCATTGCCCAGCAGAACTGCCTCCAGCAGGTGAAGTCCTAGATCGATTTCAGGATCGCGGTTGCAATCCAGCCGCCATGCCAGGGCGCAGATGCCCTTTCGGCTCCGGGCAGCCGCCGCATCGGGCACAAAGCCGTGCTTCACAACCCGTGGGCGCATGGCGAGGGCGCCGACAAACTGCGGGACAGGGGAAAAGACTTTTGGCGCAGGAACATCCTGCGGTTTCATTGTCTGGAGATGTGCCTCGATGAAAGCCAGTTTCTCAGCGGTGGGGATATCACCGTAAAGCACCATCCGGGTGACGGATGGATTGTAATGCTCCTGGTGGAACTGTCGGAATTTCGCATAGGTTAGCCGAGGGATCCGATCGGGGTCGCCACCTGAGTCATAGCGAACCGGTGCATCGGGGAAGAGCGACGCCTCGACCACCCGCCCCAGCACGGTGATGGGATCCGAGTAGTATCCAGACATCTCGTTGTAAACGATGCCGTTATACTTCAGGACTGGCCGTCGGGCAGAGCCTGACACTTCATAGTGCCAGCCCTCCTGACCAAAGGTCTCGCGGTTCAACCGCGGGTGGAACACCGCATCCCAATAGACCTCAAGAAGATTGAAATAGTCCTTTGGACAGCAGGTCGTGCATGGATAGATCGTGCGGTCGGGATAGGTCATCGCATTGATGAAGGTCGCCACACTGGTCTTCAGCATGCAGACGAATGGATCCTTCACCGGATACTTCTGGGACCCCTCCAGCACGGAATGCTCGATAATATGCGGAACTCCCGTGCTATCCGTCGGTTCCGTCCGAAAACAAAGTGCAAAGAGGTTTTCCGGATCATCCGCCTCCAGGCTAAGCACCTCCATCCCACAGTCGTGGCGATAGAGCTGGGCAACGAGCCGACGCTCTGGGAAATTTGTGGTGCTAAGAAGTGTGAACATGGCTCAATACAGCTAGAGGCTCTAGAAGAGCTAGAGGCTCTAGAGGCTCTTTAGAGACTCCAGACAGAAAAAGGACCGGCAACCCTTCGGCCAAGCCGAGCGGGAACTGCCGGTCCCAAGAGATGCGCTGCTCCGCCTGCCTAAAAAGGTCCAGCGAAGCAGACCGAAGCGGAATTGCTACTTCGCTTCCTCTTCCGCCTTGGGGGCCTCCGCGGCCGGAGCCTCGGCAGCAGCCTTTTGAGCGGCGACCTCTTCATCGGTCTCAACCCATGAGAGGAGGCTCATCTCAGCAGCGTCACCGATACGTGGTCCCAGCTTGTAGATGCGGGTATAGCCACCCTGACGGTTCTTGTACTGGGGAGCCAGCACATCAAACAGCCGAACCACCTGAGTCTCCTGGTGAAGCTTGGCCAGCGCCAGACGACGGGCATGCAGGCTGCCATCCTTGGCCTTGGTCATCATCTGCTCAGCCAGCTGACGGATGCGCTTGGCACGCACCAGCGTGGTCTTGATCTGGCCGTGTTCAATCAGGCTGCAGACCGCATTGGCCAACAGTGCGCGAACATGCGAACTGCTGCGGTTGATTTTGAATGTTGCGGCGCGGTGTCTCATTTCTTTTCCTCCTTGGGAAGATTCTCGAGCTGCTCCGCCATCAGACGCTGCAGCTCCTCGTTGACTTTTTCGGGGACAGGATAGCCCAGGCGCAGCTTCTTCTCTTCAAGCTTCGCCTTGATCTCGGCAGAGGACTTCTTGCCAAAGTTACGGACTTTAAGCAACTAGTTCTCGGATTGCTCGACCAACTGGAAGATATAGTCGATCTTAATCTGTTTGAGGCAGTTAGCAGAGCGAACCGAAAGGTCGAGATCCTCAATCGGCTGCTTCAGTATGTTGACAAGTTCCTGCTCCTCTGGAGTGAGATTGGTGCCTGGACTGCTCTGGCTGACAAAAATCGACAATTGCTTCTGGAGCATCTTCGCAGACTCAACCAGTGCATCCATCGGCTTTATGCGACCATCCGTCCAGATCTCCAAGGTCAGACTGTCATAGTCTGTACGCTCTCCGACACGGTCCGTTCCAACATCGTAGCGGACGCGCTCGATCGGGCTGAAAAGGCTGTCCACTGGAATCGACCCGGCGGGCTGATCCTCGCGCTTGTTCATTTCGCTGGGGCAATAGCCGCGGCCACGGTCCACGTCGAACTCGATGCGCAAAGGCTTCGCGAGGTCGGCGGTGATGGTGAAAAGCTTGAGGTCCTTGTTGAGAACCTGAACAACACCATCCTCTTGAATGTCCGCGCCGGTGACCGGTCCCTTGTTCTTCACTTTCATCTCCAGCGTGCGCGGCAGAGAGCCATCGCAGCGGAACGCCAATTTCTTGATGTTCAGGATGATATCCATCACATCTTCAGCCACTCCGGGAATCGGAGTGAACTCATGGGCAACGCCGTCAATGCGAATGCAAGTGACCGCGACACCCTCCATCATCGTCATCAGCACACGGCGCAACGCATTGCCGATGGTATGGCCAAAACCACTTTCCCACGGCGCGGTGTAAAATTTGGCATAGCGATCAGACGCAGTAGCCTCATCCACGTCCAACGACTGGGGAGTCACAAAGTTTTTCAGGTCTGCCATTTAGGTTTTCCTCCTTGAGGTTTGAAATCATTCCTTTTTGACGCGACACAAAATCCAACTTCCATTCCGGCAAGGCCGCAACAACCACGGCGCCTTGCCAAAGCAAATTAGATTCTGCGGCGCTTGGGAGGACGGCAGCCATTGTGCGGCAACGGGGTGACGTCACGCAAAACTGTGATTTCCAAACCTGCAAGGGAAATGCCACGCACGGCGGACTCGCGGCCGGCGCCCGGCCCCTTGATCTCCACCTCGACCTCTTTGAGGCCGTAGGCAAGCATCGCCTTCTTCGCGGCATCGCCGGCAATCACCTGGGCGACATACGCGGTGCTCTTGCGGGAACCCTTGTAACCCAGTTTTCCGCCAGTGGACCAGGACAGAACATTGCCCTGAGGATCGGTGATCACCACGCGGGTGTTGTTGAAAGTGGACTCGACATGAACCACGCCACTGAGTACCAGACGGCCATTCTTAGCACGCTTGACTTTGGTGGTATCGACGGCAATCGGCTCGTCGGCAAGAATCTGTTCGGCGGTCAGGGGCTGCACCGGCAGCTTCGCGGCATCGGCGGCAGGCGCCGCAGCGGGTGCGGTCTTCTCTTTGGTCTCTTCTGCCATTACTCGTTTCTCCTAGGCGTCTTTCTGACGCTCCATTAAAAGGTTGAAAGTGGAATTCCTGGAAATGCGCACTTGGCAAGACTACTTCTTGGCGGCAGGCTTGCCCTCCAGCTTCGCAGCGGCGGCACTGGCCGCCGTCTTGCGTTCCGTACGGTCGCGGATCGCGCCGACGGTCTTCTTGGAGCCCTTGCGGGTACGCGCGTTCGTACGAGTACGCTGGCCACGGACGGGGAGATTCTTGCGGTGGCGGGTTCCGCGATAGGAGCCAATGGCAATCAGGCGGCGGATGTTGTTGGCGAGCT
>JAFXSU010000220.1 GCA_017525435.1 Victivallales bacterium | reverse complement strand
TGGGGACGCGGGCAGGAGACCTACGGCGAAGATCCCTTCCTGACCGCGCAGATGGGCGAGGCATTCGTCCGCGGACTCCAAGGCGACCATCCGAAGTACCTGCTCGCGGCGGCCTGCGCCAAGCACTTCTGGGGACATAGCGGTCCCGAAGCCAAGCGCCATGGATTCGACGCGCAAATCTCGCCATACGACGCCGAGACGACCTACCTGCCCGCCTTCCGCCACCTGGTCCAGACTGCGCATGTCGTCGGCGTGATGGGTGCCTACAACCGCACCAACGGCAAAGGCTGTTGCGCCGCCCCGGAATACCTCCAAAAGCTCTTGCGCAACCAGTGGGGCTTCCAAGGCTATGTGACCTCCGACTGCGGTGCGCTCTGCGACCTCTTCCTCCACCACGGTCTCGCCCAAGACATGACCGAGGCCGCCGCGCTTGCCCTCAAGGGAGGCTGCGACCTCAACTGCGGCGAGGCATACTCCAAGCTGGAGGCCGCACTCCAGAAGAAGCTCATCGCGGAAAACGACCTGGACACCGCTCTGCGGCATCTCTTCGCCATTCGGTTCCGACTTGGTGAATTCGATGCCCCGAATCTGGTGCCCGGAGCCGACACCCCGCCATCGGTTGTTGGATGCGCGGCGCACCGCCGTCTGGCACTGGAGGCCGCCCTCAAGTCCGCCGTCCTGCTCTCCAACCCGCAGAAACTTCTGCCGCTGGACGTGCGACATCTCCGTGCGGTCGCGGTGGCAGGTCCCAACAGCGATGGAGTCGCGTCACTCTGGGCGAACTACCACGGCCTCGCCGCGCATTTCGACTCCCCGCTGGAGGCCATCACACGATGGATGCTTCCAGGGACCACGATCACCTACGTGGGGCCTTCCGAAGCGGACCGCCCGGATGTCCTTTTCGCCAAACCCGACGTGGTTTTCTACTTCGCCGGTCTCACCGAAGCCCTAGAGGGAGAAGAGAACATGGGCAAACCGGATCTTGGCGGAGATCGGCAGAGCCTCACGCTGCCAACGAGCCAGCGCGCCGAGCTGGACGCACTCTATGCGCGCGGCGCCAAAGTCGTTCTGGTGACTATCGGCGGCAGCCCGTTGGACTTGGGGCGCGACTGCGAAAAGGCGGCGGCAGTCCTCTTCGTGCCATATCCAGGCGAAGCCGGCGGCGAGGCCATCGCCAGACTTCTCTTCGGTGCCGAGTCGCCATCCGGACGGCTCCCCGTGACCTTCCCCGCAAGCGACCGCGACCTCCCGCCCTTTGATGACTACTCGATGCGCGGAAGGACCTATCGATACCTCACTGCAAAGCCCCTCTTCCCCTTTGGCTTCGGGCTCTCATACACCGCCTTCGCATATCGCGATGCAGTCATCCGCCAGCGCGGCAACTCCCTGCGACTCAGCTTCACCCTGAAAAACACCGGTAAATGCGATGGCGACGAGGTCGCGCAGGCTTACCTCCGGCGGTGCGACGCTGGAAACGGTCACCCCGCGACCAACTGCGAACTGGTCGCCTTCCGGCGAGTCCGCCTCAAGGCCGGCACCGAGCGGCGAGTCACCTTGACCATCGCCCCTGAACAATTGGAGCGCGTCCGTCCCGACGGCACCCGTGTATTCCCCACCGGTGAAACCATCGAACTTCTGGCAGGATGCGACTCCTCCCTGGCCAACGCACCCCTCCGAATCACTCATACTTTGTAACTACCTCCTGGTGCTGTCTATGTGCGTCACCTCATGCCGCACCGAAGACAGGCATTCTCACAAGTTGGTCATTCGACGCCATGAACTGCGGTCCAGGCAGGCGAAGCCGGCGGCCGCAAAGCGGACGGCGGGACGCGTGAGAGGAACGACGGACGAAAGGCTCCCCTTTCGGAACGGCGGCGTCGCACGCGGCACCTCCGGGCACTCCGCCGGAGCAGCTTTGTCTGTCAAGGAGGTTTTTTTTTCGTGTCTTTCGTGTGTTTCGCGGGAAAATCCCCCATTGCCCATGACTGTTGTTGGGAAACCATGACATCAAGCTAGCGTTTTCTTTTCCATTTCAAACCTCATAAAAACCATGCAAACTGCCAATTCCAAAGGAATTCTGCTGCTTTCCTTCGACGATCGGTATTTCGCCGGATGGGAAGCCGCGCTGCCGATCTTCGCACGCACGAACGCCCATGCGACCTTCTTCGTCAGCGGGACGATGGACAAAGAGACCATCTCCGCCATGCGAAAGCTCTCCGACGCCGGTCACAGCATTGGTCTGCATGGACTCTCGCACGGAAATGCCGACCAGATGATTGCAGAGAGTTCTCCGGAGAAATACTTCCGGTCGGAGATTCTTCCGCAATTGGAGACCGCCCGAAACGCAGGGTTTCGCATCACCTCCTTCGCCTATCCGAACTGCCGACGGACTCCCGAATCCGACCAACTGTTCTTCTCCCATGGCTTCGCATACGTGCGTGGAGGCCTCAAACTGACGCCCTTCGACCCAGACAGACGGCTTGCCGACACCTGGAAGCCCCTGGCCGACAATCCCCGCACCGCCTTTCCCGCCAGCGACCTCCCACAGCGTCGCCTGCTCAATACCGTGCTTGTCGGCGAGGCATACAACACGCATATTGACGATTATCTCAACTGCCTGAAACGCATTGCAGAGTGCGATGAGGTTCTGGTGGTCGCTTCCCATGACATCGCGCCAGACGCGCACTTCATCCACATGAAGACCGCCTGGCTGGAAGCGATGCTCGCCACCGCTGCCGAACTCGGTGTCGCAGTCCTCGGCTACAACGAACTGCCAATGCCCCGTTCCCCAATTTGAACAACCACCAGCTTGAACGCCTGGACAGAACGCCCGACATGCCAATCTGACAATGAAAATGAACCGCAGCATTCTCTTGCCCTTCTTCGCTTTACTTCTGGGATCTCTCCTAGTCGGATGCCATTCCATGAACACCATGAAGTATTATCAACAGACGATTCCCTGGGAACCGAATTACGATGAACAACGGATGCCGCCGGCGGTGCTTCCCGATGCATTGAAATGCCTGAATGGCAAGAAAGTGCGGACTGCGGACGAGTGGCTCCGCTACCGCCGTCCGGAATTGCTGCGGCTCTTTGAGAAGACCATGTACGGGAAGCGCCCTCCCATGCCCGACCATGTGGAATATACCCTCCTGAGCGAAAAGAACGACGAATTCGACGGGATGGCCATCCGACGCGAGATTCGCGTTGAATTCCAAATGAACAACGGGCGGCATCACGACATGGTGGTTCTGCTCTATGTGCCTTCACGAGCAGAATGTCCGGCACTGCTCTTCACGGGGCTGGTCTTTCGGGGAAACCATGCCCTGACGGATGATCCGTCGATCCAGGCGACGGGGCAGAGATATCCCAAGACTCCAGAAAAACAGGCCGAGTGGAAACAATTTCGCGGACAGTGGAAGAACTCCTATCCAATTCGAACCATCATCGAGCGCGGATATGCCTGTGCGTTCGCCAGTTACCACGACATCTTCCCCGACCGGATTGACGGCTGGTCCCAGAGCATCTACCGGCTGTGGCATGACGATGCAGAGCTGGCCGCACGCCTTCCCGGCTGTTCCAGCATCGGTGCATGGGCGTGGGGGATTTCCAGAGTCATCGACTGCGCGGTGACTCAGCCCGAGGTGGACGGCACGCGTATCGCCTGCATCGGCCACTCCCGACTGGGAAAGACCACGCTGTGGGCCGCCGTCTGCGACGAGCGCATCGGGCTGGCCTGCGTCAACGACTCCGGCTGCGGAGGCGCCGCGCTAAGTCGCCGTCTGATTGGCGAGACGCTCTTCTCCATGTTCAACAAAAATCATTTCGGAGAATTCTGGTTTACCGACACGCTGGCGGAGTGGTCGCTGCATCCAGAGAACCTCCCGGTGGACCAGCATGAACTGGTCGCCCTGATGGCCCCGCGGGCAATATCCGTCCACAGTGCGACGGAGGATATCTGGGCAGACCCCAAAGGGGAATATCTCTCCGCCTATTATGCAGGTCCGGTTTACCGTCTCTTCGGCATAAAAGGCCTGACCAGCCCCGAACCGCCGCCACCGGACACTCCGGTCGGCGAGACAGTCAGCTATCTCTTCCGCACAGGCCGACACGACCTGCAAATCGCAGACTGGGAGCATTACCTCTCGGTGGCGGATGCAGTCTTCAACACTCCAAAATCGGAGT
>JAFXSU010000219.1 GCA_017525435.1 Victivallales bacterium | reverse complement strand
CCCTCTGAATTTTCGACTTTTCACGAGACGATCGGTTTCGCGCCGGTCGATTTTTTCCTTGAGATCCTCACGCTTGTCCTGTGCATGCTTGCCACGGCAGAGTCCCAGATCGAGCTTCACATGGCCCTTGTCGTCGAAATATGCTTGAAGTGGTATGACGGTGAGGCCCTTGGCCTCTACGGCACGCTTGAGCCGCCGGATTTCAACCTTGTGCAACAACAGCTGCCGCTGCCGTGTAGGCACGTGGTTGTTGTAGCTGCCCATCGCGTAGGTTGCGATGTTCGCATTGATCAGTTTTGCCACTTTGGGCTCGAAATGAACGTATGCCTGTGCCAATGACATCGAACCGGCACGGCAGGATTTGACTTCCGTGCCCGTCAGGGCGATGCCCGCCTGGATTTTCTCCAGCACTGCATAGTCGTGAGAGGCGCGTTTGTTTTGGCAGATGAGTTTCATTGCTATGATATAGATTTTAATGCGTTATGTTGAATGGTGCCATCAGGCTTCGACGGGGTGGATTCTGCCCTGACGGTCGCGATGGCAGCGACAAGCCCGCAGTACCCGCTGGGCGCATTTGGGGTCGGTGAGGAGCCGTGGCGTGAGTTCCTGGGTGATCCACTCCTGCATCGACAGGCCGTCTTTCTGCTGGGTGGCGGCGGCATTTTCCTCCTGTACCTTCAACAGGTCCGCACGATACCCTGCCTCCAAAGCCAGCCAGTAACGGGCGGGCACCTCAATCGCCTGCTCCAGACGGGCGGCGGTCTCCGGTGTGAGGATGACCAGACCATTGACCAGTCGGCTGATGTGCTTCTCCGACAGCCCGGTCAGCCTGGCGAGGTCTTTCTGTGTCAGATTGCGATCCTCCAACTGCTCTTTGATGGTTTCCCCTGGCGGGATGGCCATATAGCTACTGCTTCTGAACATTTTTCCTCCTTAATGATAATCAACAATCTCCTGTATTTCGGCAATCTGCAAAGAATCACCGTATCCGATGAAAATGAGGCGGAATGGATGAACCAGGTCCACCGCATATTGCCCTGCTCGGTCGCCGGAGAGAGCATGGCAGCGGCCAAGTCTTTGACGAAGCAGTTCACCGATGTTTTCGGCAGCACGTATCTGTTCTATTCGCAAGTGGATGCGCTCTGCCATCCGTTCGCTGTATCGGCGTTCTGCAACCGGTATACTTGTGCACACCAATTCCAACTGGCGGGGACGGTATTCAATTTGCATTGATTTACCTTTGAGGTTAATTTAATACGGTTTTCCCAAATTGCAAGCCCCGATGGCAAAATCGTGCAAATGGACGAACCCAACGATGGAGCCTTACTATAATGCCACAACGAAAGAATGCAAGAAAGAAATACTAAAATAAATATGATATAAATTCATATAAAATGCAATAAAAATTAAGCATATATGATACTTCTTGGGAAAACTGTATCCATGCAAAAGAAGGCGGAGTTTCAATTCATGCATGGGCAGGGGAAATCTGTGCAGATCCCACCGCCAGTTTTTGCGGAAGCCATGTCGGACATGCCGCTAAGCCAAGTGAGTCTCTATCTCAATATCAGCTGAACTACGCGTGCTACGCAGTGGGTGACGGGCCAAAGGAGGCATTTCAATCTTGACCAGCCCCAATAATTGTGGGCCATGCGGAAGAAACTCTGGCGGTAGATACGGTAGATTCGCCACGACGAAAGGGAACGCCTGATGGTCGCGCTGCCCAAGTGGTGGATTTCTGCGGATGACTCATACCAAGTACTTAGGCCTATTTTCGTAAACTTCTCACCCAGAACTGGTTCTTCAAAGAAAAGGAAGAAATCCTCGTCAAAACCACCAATCTTGAAAAAGGGCTCCGCCCGCACCAGCAGGCAACATCCGCGAACCGCATAGCATTTGCGGGATGGCCCGCCGAAGGGGGAGGGCGACTTACGCCAGTGCTCGCATTGCCCCAGGTCGTCTGCGGAGTCCCACGGCGACTGATGGAGACCATCTGGACCAATGCAGGCGGGACCGACAATGCCGCAGGTGGCATCTGTCTGCATCGCCGTCATCATCGCATTGAGGGTTTTGGGGGCGGAGAACTCGATGTCGTCATTGCAGATGAGCAGATATTCCAAGTCCGGGCACTCCTGATGAAGTCGCTCTGCACCACGGTTGTTGCCGCGCGAGTAGCCGAGATTTTCCGCAAATTCCAGCCGAAGCGTCTCCGGCGGAAGGTGTTCGGACAGATATTGCTCGGTCTCGGCAGTCGCAGACACATCCACCACGCAGGCACGATATTCCCACGGCAGTTTCGGAAGCTCGTCGGCCACGAAATGCGCCGTGCGTTCCGGCGAATGATAGCTGACAATGACGACGCCGAGCATGGATTGTTTGTTACGACATCATTTGGTGAGTTTGCCGTGTCCAAAGACCTTGGCGAGTTCTTTGGCGGATGCCTTGGGAGTGCGGTCGTAGCAATAGACGCCGTTCTGCTCCTGCTCGACATCGGTGAGCTGGGTATAGCAGAAGCCCGCGATTTGCGGGAGAGATTCCAGCAATCGAATTTGCTCGGCCATGAGCCGTAGCCACTCCTTCGCATCCTGGAGGTTCATTCCGTAGTATCCCCAGGACTGCTGGTTGAAGGCTTTCTCCTTTGGCGGGAGGTATTTGAAGCCGCCAATCTCATCCGGGATGTAGGGCTGGCCGGCGTAGCCGGTCTCCAATGGCCTCATCATCACGGGCTGATTGGCCTGAAGCGTTTGGGTGGAGAAGCCGCTGGCACAGGCCTGCATGGTCTTGCCAACCTCGGGGATCAGCGTGTCATGCAATTCCGTGGCGTTCTTGCAGTAGGCATGCACGGTCCAGAGGTCGGTCTTGCAGTGGACATAGCCGCTGGCCTCGTTGCATGGGCGCGTGGGGTCGAGAGCCTTGGTGAGGTCGTAGATGCGTTCCTGGATGAGTCGCAGGAGATGGATGGTGTCTTCGGTGGCGCCGGTTTCGTTGAAGGGTGTCCAGGCGATGATGGACGGCGAGTTGAAGTCTCGCCGCACGAGACTCGTCCACTCTGCATTGAAATTCGCGGCGGAATGCCAGACCTGTTCTGGCGTGTAGAGAGTTGGGTCACAGCAGGCAAGTCCCCACGAAGGCGACTCCGCCCAAGTCAGGTAGCCCATCTTGTCCGCCCAATAATGGAAGCGCGGTTCGAAGCCCTTCTGGTGTAGGCGTGCGCCGTTGAAGCCTGCGGCCATCGAGAGTTCGATGTCGTGCTTGAGCGCCTCGTCCGAGGGGGCGGTCCAGATGCCGTCAGGATAGAATCCCTGGTCCAGCACAAGTCGCTGGAAGATCGGCTGGTTGTTGAGCAGGAACTGGTCGCCGACGATGGAGATCTTGCGCAGACCCGCATAGGAAAAGACCTCGTCAAGCAGAGCGCCCTGCGCGTCCCGCAATTCGTAGCGAAGCTGATAGAGGTAGGGATGTCCTGGTCCCCAGGGGAAGGCTTTCTTGAGTTGAAGCATCAGTGGCACGCCATTGGCAGCGGCAGTGCTTGCCTGCCCGATGACACGGCGTCCATCCTGCGTATAAGCGGTAACGGTCAAGACATCGCCCAGGCCGGTCGAGTAATATTCCGGAAGGAAAACAAATCGCGCATCATCCAGATCTGGACGGATCTGGACATGTCTCAGAGCACGCTTTGGAACTGCTTCCAGCCAAACGGTTTGCCAGATGCCAGTGGTGCGGGTGTAGGCACACCCGTAGGACTCGTAGCGCTGGCTTTGCTTTCCGCCCGTCTGGACAAAGCTGCGCAGTTCGTCGGCAACCTCCACGACCAGGTGTTGGCGCTTTCCGGGCTTTGTCAGCGCAGTGATGTCGAACTCGAAGGAGTCGCTGGAACCCACGTGACGGCCGACAAATTTTCCGTCCACGAAGACCTTGCAGTCGTAGTCCACGGCCCCGAAATGCAGTAGGATGCACTTGCCTGACCACGCCTTCGGCACGGTGATGGCACGGTGGTAGTACATTCGCTCAATGAAGTCCTTGTGCGCCACACCGGAGAGTTTGCTCTCGGGACAGAAGGGCACGGTGATCTTTTGCGCAAAGCCGTGGCTCTCGTGGAGTTTTCGCGCCTCGCCGCTCTTGCCAGGGTCGAATTCAATGGTCCAGGTGCCATTGAGGTTCAGCCACTCGTTGCGTACGAATTGCGGTCGCGGATATTCGGGGCGGGGGAGATGCATAAATCCGTTAAAAGTTTAAAGGGTAAAGGTTAAAGTTTGAAAGTCTGAAGGCCGGAAGTCGTCTAGGCCGTTTCCCAGGCATCGCGGAGGGTCTCCAGAGCCTTGTGGAGACATTCGACCGTCCAGTCGCTATTGGCCTCGATGGTGATTGCGCCTTCATAGCCTATTCGCTTAAGTTCATGGAGGTTCGCGGAGAAGTCGCATTCCTCGACTCCAGGAACCCGGCGGTTGTCGTAGGTGGCGATGTGGGCATGGATGAGATGCGGACCGGCGTTCGCCAAGCCGAGCAGGTCGCGGTCGCTCCGCTGGAAATGGAAGATGTCGATGAGCAGTTGGAAGGCCGGATGACCGACATCCTGAACATATTTCAGGGTGCTGGCGAGACTGGTAAAAGTATTGGTTTCGTTGCAGTTCAGATTTTCAACCGCAATTTTCACACCGTGTTCTTGGGCGATTGGCGCAATCGCCTTGCCCAATGCGACCAACTGTGCGTATGCCTCGCGTGGGTCGAAGTCCACCGGAATTCGTCTGGCATCCCCTGAGCCAAAGACGACAACTTTTGTGCCGTAGGCCTCTGCACGCTTCATGCCCACGTGGATGAAGTCGATCGCCTCTTCCAGATTGGCATCTGGACCAACAAGATGCAAGGTCTTTGGGAAGAGTCCTGCCGAACCCCAGATGGTCAGGCCGGTGCGCTTGAGCGTTTCGCCGAGTGCCTGAAATTCCTCCTCGGTGTTGTATTTCGAGAGACCACTGCCGAAGTGCGGGTCAACATATTTGAAGCCGGCTGCGGCAATTGCCTCGAATTGCGGTGGCTGTGCGCTGATGCTGAATTCCATAGAAAAAGTTTAAAGTTTAAAGTTTAAAGGTTAAAGTCTTCCGTCAGGCTACTTCTGGATTATGAAAAGTCTCGTGGAGAGTGCGGCAAAATCGACATGGAAGACGCCATCGCCGTCCGGCGTGAACTCCTCGCCGGTGTATGCATCGTGTAGCATTGTGGCAGGGGCGGGCAGCCGGATGGCGCGCTGACCGGCGTCTTTCACGCAGATGCCCAGAAGGTCATGCGTCGCCCAGACTTGGTCGGCGGTCTCAATATAACGGTGGACGCCAGCCTTGCGCATCGCCGAGAGGAACAATTCTCGTGGAACGTAAGCGGTCGCCAGGTGAATCCCTGTCCAGTCGTCGAATTCTTTTACCGCGATGGCGGGTGCTCCGCTGACAAACTGCGCCAGGACCTTTGTCTGTACATCCGGCACTACGATTGGTGCGGGTTTGATGGGACGGTTTCTCGTGCCCCAGTAGGTCTTGCGCAGTTCGGCGCCAAGCAGACTCGCAGGTAGCCAGTCGCCGTCTGGATTCGTAACTTTCACGGGGGCCGGCTTGACTTCATCCGCCAATGTGATTGGCATTCCCGTGAACTCTCGCATGGACTCTTCGGTTGAGAGGTCCTCGCGGAAGGGAATCATCCCTGGAGCATGGAAGTAGAAGATGATGCGTCCACTTGACTGCCAGCGCTTCAAGGCGGACACTTGTGCGGGGGAGGGCGCCAGCGAGGTCGTCAGCAGGATGACACGCGTGCTCTCCGGAAGCTTGTCTAGATCTGATGCATAATAATATTGTACAGAAGCGCCGAGTCGTTCGAGTTCGGGCACGAGGTAGGTGATGTTCTCCAGCGGCCATTCGCTGGGTATGCGTGCCCACGGGAGGCTCTTGTCATCCACTACCACGGCGATTTGTGCGGCAGAAGTGCGGTCGCAGGTCATCGTGAGGTCCTTGATCGTCTGAGCCAGCTCGCCAATTCGTGCCATCAAGACGGGGTTCTCGTAGGAGATCTGGCCGACATCGAACCACCACTGCGCAAGGCCGTTGCAAAGCGTGAACGCGGCTTGCTTCTCCTGCTGGAGCAGGTCGCCGGCCAGGTCGGGGGCCTTTCCTGCATAGTCAGGGGGGCAATTCGTTTCGGAAGTGCGCATGTCCACTTCCACGAACCACAGCTTGTCGTGGAGTTTCAGCGAAGCGGTGGCGTTCATCTGCATCGGTGTGCCTTCGCCGCCGACCTGCCGGTAGCAGTAGCTGATGGGCGCACAAAGGAAATCCACATCTGGGTTGTCCAGCAGGTCGGTGGTTGCACAGTGACCGCTGTTGAGCAGACGAGTGCCTCCACACAGCTCAAAGACATAGCCGTAGAAGGCCCCCGCGAGCATTCGACCGTCCGAGCCGTCCTTGACGGCATGGCAGAGTGCCTCGATGGTCTCGGCGGTCATTTCGGAGGTGTAGGCATAGTAGTCCACGCACTTGAGGTCGGCGGGCAGGTCGGTGCGTCGGAGATCGGGCGCATCATCCGGCCGTGCCGCGCGCTCGGCGTGGGTTGGCAACTCGACAGTCGCCAGCACCACCGTGTCGTCTTTCCAGGCCTTCTGGAGTGCCTCGTCCGTCTGGTATTTCTTTGCAAGCCACTTGCGGAAGCCATCGCGGTTGGCCTGGGAAAAGTCGGTTCGGGCTTCTTCATTGGTGCCCCAGCCCATCCACTCCTGTGTGGTTCCGCTGGAGAGTTCAAAGCCAATCACCTGCGAGGCGTATGGCGCCTTGCGAATGTGCTCGATAAGGCGTCGGATGCGGTCGCAGGTGTATTCCCGCCAGGCTTCGGAAGCCCAGCAAGGGACAGGACGGCCTCGCAGGTAGTCGAAACGTCTATGGTTGCCCTGTAGGTCTTCCTCCGTCACGCACGCCTCCGGGTGGTCCAGAAGCCACCATAGCGGTGCGCTGAGGAAGATACGTGGCATGATATATGCATTTGGATGCTGACGCAACACCATCATCACACGCTCGTCGAACTCCTCGTAGTGGAAGACGCCGGGCGCGGTCTCGCAGGCAAGGCAGTGCAGAACGGTGGTGTTCTCGGTTGGCGTGGCATCAAAACTAAACAAGTCCACATTTGCTTTGACGAAGGCCTCGATGGACTGTGGACCATGAGTGAAGGTCGCTTTCATCACGCCTGGGGTTGGTTCCCCGTCCAGATGGATGGTCGGCGCACCTTGGAACGGAAGAACTTGTGCAAGAGTGAGCATCGGGACGTCATCCACGCCCGCAAGCTCCACGGCGAACGGTTCGCCAGCCACGCATTCTCCGCAATGCAATGTCGCCAGGTAGTTCCCAGAGTAGATGTACTTGGGCAGCAATACCTTCTGCGCAGGGACAATCCATCGTCGCTCCTGTGTTTCGCGTTCTACGAGTTCACAGCGCACAGGGAACTGCTCCCCTGCTATTGCGGCGGAATCGACAGGCGTGAATTCCAGCCAGACGCGTGGGTCGATGGGCATCCGCCCCTCCAATGCGAAATCCACCGACAGCTCCGGGCAGTCGAACTCCTCTCCGGCAGTCAACTGGTCCGGCAGTGCCAGTGGCGTGGCAAGCGTGCCTTGAGGCGGCCGCTCGTCCATTGCCTCGATGCGCCGAAATTGCAGATGCATCGGGGTGTTGAGGGGCACTAGAAGTGCATAGATGTCCAGCCGCGTGATTGGCATGACGAGTTCGGGACTGCCCAGCCAGTCGCCCTTCCAGAGAAATTCCACGCGGTGCCATTCGCCGTCGTTTGGTACGATGCCGTTGCGGGGGCACTTCCAGCACTCCGAGTAGTTGTAGCAGGGTGCCTTTTCGCCGTAGTGCAGCAGGTCGAACTCCAGGCGTGCGGGGGCTTCGCCCAGATTCCGCATCTCCAGCACGTACTTCTCGGCCGGTTCAAACTCAATCGGCGTATAGGAGATGGTAAGGTTCTGACGTTCGGGACCCGCCTTGCGCTGGAACTCCCAGGTGACTGCACCGGCCTCGCGATCATAGCCGATGCGGTTGTAGGCGCAGTGTTCCCTGTTCCATTCATAGCCCTGCACCGTCTCCCAGAGCACTGGCGACGAACCGTCGTAGAGGACGTGCGACTCGGCGGAGAGGGATTGGAACATCAGGCTGGACATCAAGAGTATCGATAGAAAAAAAGTGCGTTTCATTGGCGCTTTGATGGGGAAAAGAAAGGGAATATTGATTTACTATAGAGCCAAAATCCGAATTTGGCTTTATAGTACAGATAATTACATAAACATTAGCCAGAATAGCTCAGTTGGTAGAGCACTTGACTTGTAATCAGGCGGTCGTCGGTTCGATTCCGACTTCTGGCTCCATCTTGTAACGCCTTTGACTCAATGAAGTTGAAGGCGTTTTCTGTTTTTATGCCATAAGCCTTTTGGCCCCGTTTATTCACCTTATGTTCACCTTATGAAAGTTTTTGACGCTGCTACATAAGGAAAGGTCAATGCCAAAATATAGTATTTTTGTTGCTTTTGAGATAATCGTGCATTTCGTCGCAGTTGATCATCAATGGCTGGTCATTAATGTATTTTTACGCTTCCCAATGCCGACAACTTTTTTAGGCGTTAAATTAAATGCAAACTCTCAGTCACACCAGATATCCTTCTAATCCCCTTGCAACAATAAACGGATGCCAATGAACACTCTGTCCGCAGCCGACAAAAAGTTCAAAAACTACTTCAGCGCCCCGTTTGAGCACCAGGTCATGAATATCGAATACTCGGTGCTCAGCAACTACCACGGCAGAGGCGTTTTGGCAGGCAATACGGAAATGCATTTCCGCAAAGGGGTCGAGGAGGGCTATAACGGCTTCAAGGCCGACATGAGGTTCAGCCGCGATGGCGAAATCGTCCTTTGCCATGACTCGGGTTATACTTTCACCGAAGATGGCAAAATCGCATGTTTCAACAAGGAGAACTTCACGCCCATCCACGATATGTCCTTCAGCCAGATTCGCGATCTGGAGTTCGAGCATCCGTTTGAGGGCGAAAGCCTGCACCCGTGCACCCTGGACACCATGCTCTCCATCTGCGAGCAATCCGACAGCATCGCCTATCTGACGCTTCGTCAAGAACCCTGGCGGCCTGAGGTTGCCAAACGGATGGTGCAAAGCATCATCGCCCACAATATGCAGCATCGGACCATCATCAATCTCTTTACGGGAGAGAAGGAGGCCATGACCTGCGTCGCAACCTTATTGCCGGGGCTTGTCTATTGCAACACAAGGTGGCCCGGCGAGCCTTTGACCTCAGAACTCATCGACTCCTCTGCAATCGATGGCTACCAGATTATCTGTCTCCATGCGGGCCAGCTGGAGACTGTGACTCCGGAAAACCTGGAGCGAGCCACAGCCAGCAATATCCGAATCTGGACATGGGGCGTCAATAACGCGAAAGATTGCGCCACAAATATTGCCCATGGCATCACAGGTTTCCAGATGTTCACCCGCGACGTCAACAATTCCGTCATCGCGGAGTTGCTCAAATAGGAAACAGCCTGAATCAACGGATTCGGCACCCCACTTTTCTCGGTTAGCAGTGGAAGGTTGTCTTCTTCCATCAAGGTGGCTACGGAGTTGTAAGGCATGGTTATAGTATCTGAAATTCTCAAACGAAGTTCGCGCTTTAGGAGGTGGAATCATGCATAGGAATCGCATTTTGTGTATGTTGTGGCTGTTGGGGGCGACGGTGCTGCTGTTTTCGGCGGACGAGCGACCTGTGGTTGACGCCTCTTCAAGTGTCTATGTGCGATATCAATACCAGAGTCCTGGCGGGAACTGGTCCACTTCTGGAACCACATTGAAAGGGGCGACCTCGGAGTCGATGATGATCAACCAGATATCACAGCGTCACCCAGGCAAGAAGATTCGGATTCTGTCGGCCAAATGGGAGGGTAAGTCTCGGCGCAGCACTGTAAAATATCAGTATCGGCGCGGCGAAGGACCGTGGAACACAGGCAGTGCGACGCTTCAGGACGCACTCACGGAGTCCATGGCGCGGAACCAGTTGTCGCAACGTCATCCCAATGCCGAGATTCGCATCCTGAGCATGACTCCGCAGTGAGTTGGCACGGCGCGGTCATTTCAGCATTTCGGCGTGTCGCCGGATATATTCGTCCTCCCAGTCGATGTTGAAATGGAGCCACTTGCGACCGGTGCGCAGAGCCTCCTGAATGCCCTGGAAGTAGAGGTCGAAGCGTTCGTGCACGAAGATGCGTGTGGCGCGGTGGGTATGGATCCATTCCAGGAGCTGACGAACGTCTTCGGTGGTGGCTTGGCTGGCGTGAATGCGGTCGAAGAGTGTTTTGAAACGGCAGAGGTAGTCCATCCAGATGACCAGTTCCTGGCGGAAACGGTCGGCGGGGGCTTTTGCGGCAAGTCCCTGTGCCTGTGCGAGTAGTCGTTGGTAGTCCGCAGGCGTAGTTCGTCGGAAGAGCGAGTCGGGGTAGGGGATGTGGCAGTTGCCCATTGTTAGCAACAACTGCTTGATATTGTTGTAGAAGGCTTTGGCTTCCCCCGCGTCCGGGCCGAAGAGCCGTCGGAGGATGTCATTGATGGCGGTTGCCTCGTCGGCGCCACGTGCGGCCTTGGCCATCAGGTAGTAGTTGAGGCCATAGACGGTCCAGTGGGGGAGATGGAACTGGGTGAGGATGCCGTCCACGCCGATGTCGTGGTACCACTGCAGTTCATGGAACATCTCATGGAAGTGTATCATTGGCAGAGACAAGTAGAAGTTCACGCCCATGTAGTATTCATAGACATTGACTTCACCGCCGCGCTTCGCCTTGCACCATTGGCGCAGATCGTCTGCATAATGTGAGTTGATTGGGCAGTGCATGTCGTTGATTTCGTGATTGATGCATCGCCAGTATGGCGCGAAGTGCACGGCCATTCCTGCGTTGAGGGTGAAGCCAGGCGAAGGTGCGCAGTAGTTGACATAGGCGACCAGGGTGATTTGGATGTCCGGTCGGACGCGGTTGACGCGCGCGGCGATGTCGCGCACCATGTCGTGGTAGATGCGGTCTGCCTTATAGACATGTTCGGAGAGGCTGTAGAAATCTCCTTTTTCGTTCTTGTCGTAGAACTTGGAGCAATTTTCGCATTCGCACCATCCAAAGCCGTCGTTTGGGACGAGCGAGATGGTGTGGACCTCTGGGTGGGTGTCGCAATACTCCAGCATTCGGCGAGCGATTTCGGCGCGCAGTTCGGGGTTTGTGGTGCAGAGTTGTTCGCTCAGGAGCAGTTCGGCGTTTCCGCTGGGGGTGATTCGCTTGCCGTTAATTTCAGCGAAGAACTCCGGGTGCGTCTTGCCGTAGGTTTTGCCGGGGATCCAGTAGTCGAAGTTGTGGTGCCCGCTTTCGATTTCGATTCCGCGGAGTGCGGCGGCCTGCTTGAGAGCATCCGAAAGTTCATCATAGTATTTCATCCACACCAGCAGATAGTTGAGTTTGTTCTTCGCCATCCAGTCGAAGAGCATAGGCGTCTCCGAGTTGAAGGGGAACTCCTGGATGAAGCCTCGGCGTTTAAGGCGGGGAGGGCGTGCGGGAAGTAGCGTTCCATCAGGAAGATTTGAGGTGCAGGGATTTACTTTCAGCCGTTCGTCAAAGTGGTCGTGTCCTGGCGCGAAGAAAGTGTATCCGCCGAATTGCTCGGCGCATTCATAGACACCGTAGAGCAGTTCCAGATCGCAGGGCGCGGCGATGACCAAATGGCCGTCGGTGCGACGAATTTCAAAGGAGGACAGAGCGGGTTCGAGGACGAACTGGGCTTCGACGCCGTATTTCTTCGCTTCGTCGCGGGCAAATTGCAAGGTCGTGTACATTGACCGCTGTGGGTTGATGATTAGCAATTAGCAATTAAGAGGCAGATTGACTTGGATGTTTCAATAATATAGTTGTGGTTCGCAGTTCCGCAGTGTGAGGAGATGCCACGAAATGTTGCAAAGGAGGGAATGAAATGTCCCTGAAATCGCAAAAAAAAGATTTCAGCCGTGAAGCAAACCGAAGATTTGGGTTACATTATGTCTGTTGTCGAATTGGATTGATGTTTTCGTTGTTGTCTTTCCCTGTGCCTTGCATTCTGGCATTGCTTCACACGCACTTTCGACCAGTCCTTATTTATAAACCATGCAAAGCATTGGTAATAAATTATTTATAGTTATTATTTTTGCCGTCTTCCTGCTGTTTGGTGCTGATGTCGGTCAATTGGTGGATCAGGCCATGCGGTCTCACCCTGCCATTGAAGCCCAGCGAGCGGCTGCTCACCAGGCATTTGAGCAGTACCGCGAAATTTTGGAGTTCTTGGATCCAACGCTTTATGCGGCGGGGGGATATGGAAGCCAGTTGCGTGGTCTTCCGCTTTCTCCGGCTGGCTATTCACGGGTGGGTTCGGAGGACAGCCTGGAGGCTCAGGGCGGTGTGCTGGTGCCGATTGCACAGGGTGCGTATCTCTCAGCCGGAGGGGTGACGCGCAGGTGGTTCCATCCGAATGAATACCGTGATCCATTCTACCAGCATCTCGTGGGGGTAAATCTTCAGATTCCGTTGTGGCGAGACCGCGGTTTTGCACTGCTTGGGTTCCGCGAGCGAGCTGCCTTGGCTGGGTATTGGGCGGTCATGGCTCGCCTGCGCGCGACTGCACAGGACGTGCAGCATGCGATCGAGCAAGCGTACATCACCGCTTGCACTGCTCGAAATGCCTATCAGATTACCCAGGGCGCAACGAAGCGTTTTGAGCGTCTGAACACCGAGGCACGGGAATTGGCGGACCTCAAAACCATTCCCGAATACCAATATACCGAGACCGTCCGCGATTTGCAGAATGGTCGGGAAGACGAAGAGATCGCCCGCAATGCATGGGTGGTTGCGCAGGTTGCGCTGGCGGCGGCGGTGGGCGTGGACGAGCCGATTTCCGAGCTGGACATGACCTACGAGGAGTTTCTGGAAGCCGTCGCCGATGCCACCTTGCCGGATTTTTCCTTCACAGCGGAGGACGCCTTGGAAATGCGAGGCGAACCACGTGCTTTGCGTTCCGAGCGGGAGCAGGCGCAGGCGCAATACGAGCAGACATTGGAGGAACACCGCGATCAGGTTGCACTTAATGTCGGGGTGAACTGGCAGGATGATTCGCGACGTGGACCATTTTCTGCGAGCTACGAGAGTTCGCGGCACCACTGGGGTGGTGAAGTGATGGTTACTTGGACGCGTCCGCTCGACTACACGGGCACCAACGCACGCACTGCGCAATACCAGGCAAGGTTGCGGCAGTTGGACTCGCTTCTGGAAAGTCAGCGGATTGCCATCGCCGCAGAGTTGCGCACTGCGCAGTTGCGCCTGGAGACCGCCCGCACGCGCTTGCAGATTGTCAATGCCGGAGTGGAAGCCGCCCAGCAGACGGTGGCCGCCGAACAGGAACGGTTCCGGTTGGGCGAGGGAAATTCTCATGCCGTGCTGGAAGCACAGAAGAACCTAACTGCCACGCTCTTGCGGCAAAATGCCGCAGCCGCAGAATTTCTTCGTGCCATGAGCGACTACGATTTTGCCTGTGGATATCCGGCGCGAATGTAGGATGAGGAACGAGGGATGGTTTTCAACCATCCTCCACAATGCTCGCCCTCGAAATCATCGGAACATCATTGAATCCAAATACGATAGCAACTTTCAACTTCAACCGAAATGAACATCTTTGGTCATAAGCCGAAAGTCGATCCGAATGAACCAGATGTGCCACTGGCATCCGGCGTGAATCTG
>JAFXSU010000218.1 GCA_017525435.1 Victivallales bacterium | reverse complement strand
TGAAGGACTTTTTCATGGATGTTTTCTGTTTGGAGAAATGAATCAAGTATAAACGAAAATACACATATTTAATTATAGTAAAAAACACTTTCAAATTCAAGTACAAACAAAAAATCCCCGAAAAACCAAAACAAACGGCCTTTCGGGGAGATTTATGACTCTTTTAGGGTAAAATTAGTTCGTCGGCCCAACCATAATTGGAAGCGGCTCAGTACCCCAAGTCTTCCACTGCGGACGAATCTTGCAACGTGACCAGTGGTAGCCGGTTACATTGGGATGGAACTGCTCGTAGGCCAGCGTCTCCACATGGCCGTCGCCCATCACGAAATTCGCCTTGCCGGCATGGGCGAGATGGGGCGCAAAATAGCCGGCGCCGTTGACATGGCCGGGATAGACATTGCCGGTGAACTGGAGCATGTAGGACTGACCGCCATTGAGCAAGGACAGTTGGTCGGCGGGCACGGAGTCCAGCGGCGTCGAGTCGCCTACGAAGATGACATTGGAGAGGCGTCCGCCATACATCAGGAGGTTCGCCTCGGTATTGGCGTTGTCATTGTTTTCGAACCAGTCGGAGTTGGAGTTGTTCGGATTGTGCAACTGACGCTTGCCAAAGGTGGGGAAGTTGATGCCGTAGGAGGCATTGCGGGCATACTGCTGCACATTGATGTAGGTGATTGCCTCGCTCAGCGGACGTGAGAAGACATAGCTCAGCGCGGGATACTTGCCACCAACCGACGGGCAGGTCAAGGTCTTGGCACCGGTGCCGTAGAGCTCGTGCATGACCAGCGGCCACGGGCACTGAGAGTAGGCGTTGTAGGTGTTGAAGTATTGCTGCGGGCAGTTGACCAACTGCATATAGGCGGAGAAGAAATACCCGTCGCCATCCTGCATGTATATTGCGTTCATCAAGCCAATCTGCTTCAGGTTGCTTACGCAGGAGACGCTACGGGCCTTCTCACGGGCCTTGGAGAGCGCGGGCAGGAGCATCGAGGCCAGGATGGCGATGATTGCAATCACTACCAGGAGTTCAATCAGGGTGAAGGACTTTTTCATGGTTGGTTTTCTGTTTGGAGAAATGAAACAAGTATAAACGGAAATGCAATTGTTATAATTATAGGAAAAAAGTCACTAAAAACAACTTCGTTTTGGGAAAAAGCTGAAAAACGCTATTTGCTGGACGGGGGTTCATTCTTCAGCACGTCGCTGACCAGGTCCGTGCCTTCGAAGATCCACGAGCCGTCCGCCTCTTCGGTACAGCGGCCATAGCGGGAACGCAGCCCGGGAATGCCTGGCTGGAAACGCACCTTGACTGGACCGGGACCGATGGATGCCACCAGAATGCGGACTTGTCCAGAATTGTCCACAAATGTCCGAACCTCGGCCTGGCCCTCCAGCACCTCGCAGGGGACCGTTAGGGATTCGTGGTCGGAGAGCAGGAAGGGTGACAGTTCCTGAAGGAGTTCGGCAACCTGGCAGATGTCGCGCCAGCGATTGGCGAAGGTCTCGGGCGGCTCGACGGCAGGATTGAAGTTATGTGGATCGGTGGGGCGCTTGAGGTCGAAATCGGAGTAGTAGATGAAGCCCTTGGCACCGCGAATTGCCATCAGGAGGGTCATCGTGCGCATTTCCTCTTCGCTGGGTTCGATGTATTCGGGATAGGTCTCGGGCTTGCGTCGTGCCTGATAGGTGCCCCAGTTGAAGAGCTGCGGAACACACCAGCAGGCAGCCAGCCCGGAAGCATCGAAGGCGTCCATTGCGGTGACGACCTTCTTTTGCGTCCGCGGATCCTTTTTCTTCCCTAGCGGATAAGGGTCCACGCCAAAGACGTCGGAGGCGGAGGCGAAGAAGGGTGCCTCGTTGTAGTCGCAGAGCACCCCCCAGGTGGGATGCCAGGGATCCAGCCCGTTGACCAGGTCTCGGCGGTCATTGACCATCTGCACGTGCGACAGGCTGATCTCATCATTCACATACCAAGCCAGCAAGCCGGGGTGGTCACGAAGTTCGGTGACGACACGGGTGACCAGCTCGTCAACCTCCCCGAACGGCTGGTCCATATTCTTGCGGGTGCTTTCCACAGTGGGCTGGAATTTCTGGGTAGGAAAGAAGTCCTTGATGCTGAAGATGATTTTCTTGTCATTGCGGTGCACCACATCCAGCAAAGCGCGGATTTTCTCAAAGGTGTATGGTGGCTTCTGCTGGCCAGGCAGCGCCAGTCCGATGGAGTGGTAGGGCATGAAGCAGTTGAAGGGGCTGCCCATGAGGCGCGCAAGGTCGTCAGGATTCCGCAGGTCGGAGAGGTAAAGCCCAATGGGTAGGAAGGGCTTGCCATCCACGATTGCGCGACCATGACCGTCAATCACGCAGGCACCTTGGGGCCGAACCTGCGTTTCATCCACCGCCTGGAAGGAATGCTTCACCGCATTGACAACCTCGCCATCGGGGTTCACCAGTTCAGCCTTCAGCGTGACAATTCCGGCGGGCTGGCCTCCCAGCGCGAAATCGAGCGTCCGACTTGCAATCGCCTGCGTCTGAACTGTTTCACCATCAGCGGAAGTTGTGGTCAGGCGCACTGCCCAGCCGTCGAAGTAGTCCGGTCGGTCACTGCCCAGTTTCGCCATGTGCACGCGGGCGGTTTCGCCCGTGGTCTTCATCAATCCCTGAATCGGCTGCACCAGAAAAATGTCGGGGTTGCGGTCGGTGGGTTCCAGAGTTACATTGTCGAACCACACATGGCCGGTTCCGCCCTTCTCCAAGTAGAGCACCACCTGGCAGTAGTCCGTGCCGACAGGCGGGCACGCCGTGACCTCGCGGTAGGTCCAGTCGAAAGAGGCTTGCTGCGGACCGATGTTGTATGCACCGCCCAGCCACTTTTTCTCTGCGCTATAGTATTCCACGCCATACGAGGAGGTTGCGCGATCACAGCCTTCGCCTTTCGTCCACAGCCCCAGCTGGTAGAGGCGACCGACCTCCAGCTTCACCTGCTGAACCGGGAAGGAGTACTGCTCCGGGTCATCGCGCCAGACATGCAGCCCGCTATTGCCGTTGTATCCGCCATGCGCGTCGATTTCCGCTCCATTGGCAGGCAGCCGCCACCCCGACATGCCATCCTCGAAGTCGCCGTTCTCAAGCAAGGACGGAGCCGATTGGACAGAAATCGACAAAAAT
>JAFXSU010000026.1 GCA_017525435.1 Victivallales bacterium | reverse complement strand
GATGGATTGCAAACCACTTCAGGCAAAATCTCACTTTTTGAGATTTTTGGTATTCTTTATTCTTTTGCTTTGTTACACAAGAAGGCACTTGATTGCACTTTTACAAATTCTACGGGAGCTGCCGCCCCCCTGCAGCTTGAAGAACCAGCTTAGCCAAGTGCCATCATAGGGAAATATAGCCTTACTCTTTAATGCTCAAGCATTAAACAAAAAGTTCAATTAGGTGCCCACTTGGGGAACACAGCGTATTCTTTTTACGTCAAATAGCTCGACGATTTACGATATCCCCCAAGAGGCGCTGAACCATAATCATATCAGCGGAATAAACGTCTCGATTCATTCGCCTCTTGGAGAGCAAAGCAATTGCAAATTGCTCTACGAATTCATCAGCAACCCAGGAACTCCCAGTCCACGGCAGCGCTGGCGGTCAGTCCATTCACATCGGTGAAGTCCACCTTGCCAGGCTGGAAGTCTGCTGTGGCGACTTTTGTGAAGCCGGCGGGAATTGCAGTGGCACCTTGGATAAGCCGCACGGTCATTGGCTGGTTCGCCTGGAACTGCCCGCAAGTGCGCCAGCCCTTGCGCGTCAATGCATTTTCCTCAATAGAGGGCTTCCAGCCGTCCGCAAAGTAACTGCAGGTCTCTTCAATGGCGAAGTTGCTGGAAACGCCGTTCCAGGGTTCCTCGTAGCGTCCGGAGTTGGCGACCCAGATGGTGGTGGAGGGCAGTTCAGCAGCGTTCTTGAGCGAATAGTAGAGATAGCCGGCATCGGCGTATGAGGCCACTGCCCAGGCGGGCGTGGCGGCTGGTTTCTTGAGCAATGCGAAGAGATCGGTGTAGCCGACGGGGGAGGGATAGACGCTGTAATCCCAAGTCGCGGGGTTCTTGAAAAGCGTGGGCAACGCCTCCAGGCTGGAGAACTCCTCGCCGGAGGCCAGATATTGATACTCCCAGTTGGCGGGGTCAGAGAAGAGGCTGGTGGGCGTCATCCCCAGGTCGAATTTTCCGCAGGAGAAATACATCTTCTCGCTCGCCGACGGCATCTTCAGAATCGCATGATGGCCGTAGGGCATCTTGCCCTCAAGACCGGAAACCGTGTGCTTGAGATAAAGTGCACTCTGACCATCCCGCAATTCAATGTGTTTGACGACTTTCGTGGGAAGAACTTTGCCTCCCTGGCTGAACTCGAAGACCGCCGAAGAACCCTCGCGGTGCGCACTGGCGAATTGCCACGCCTGCGCGGCAGTCTCGCCGTGGCACTGGTATTGATGTCCATTCACCGCCTCGGCATTCCCGCCGAAAGGCAGGCAGAAGAAATCCCCCCGGAGATACTGAAGGAGTGGTATGCTGGATAGATCCGGCTTGCGCTCCTGCCAAGGACTCAAATAAAAGGGCTGGACAGTTGCACCGTTGGCCAGACGGAAATTGCCAGGCGCGTGTTGACCGCCCTGCTCCGTCAGAAACAGCTTCACATCACTGCCCTGCAGCCACCAGCCGCGAGCACCGGATTCTTCAGCCTGGCAAATCAATGTCGTGTCCATCGTGTTTTCTCCTTACTTTTCTTAAAATGACTTTGCCTTCTACAAATCTACAGGAGCTACCCCGCCCACCTGCAGGTTTTCAACGAAATGGCGGCGCGCCGACGGAGTCAACTACCCCCTTAATTACGAATTATTTGCGACCGCGCCCCAGACGACGGTGCTTGACCAGAAGACGCGGATGGTCGGCAGACCAGATGCGACGCGCCTCATCCAGGGAAAGCGGATTTGCGCCGCCTGCAAAAGCCGGATCCTTGGACTGTACCGGGTCGTCCTCCCAGTTGCAGTGCGGGCAAATGGTGTAGTCGCCTGCGGCACCATCCACAATGCGACCGCAACATGGGCAGTTGTGTTTTTGGGATTCTGTATTCATTGTCGATTCCAGTAGCGAATGCCCTGGTCGGGCTTGAAGCAGGTTTTGATGGCGCCGTCCGCCGTGACGGCGACAAAGCGATTGCTGGGAGGATGATAGAACAACTGGTCACCATCGGCAGAGGTCTTTGTCAGCGTGCCCTCCGGCGGATTGTCCACGAATTGCATTGTGGCCTTGCCATACTCCTCGGCAGAGTGGCACTCCGGGAACTCTGCACGGTGCTTCTCCCAATGGCGCTGGAGATTGGACTGATGCCAGTAGGAGCGGTGAATTGCTTTTGACGGCGAAACCGAATCATTAACTTGTTTATTATCTCCAAGTTGCTGTTCTTCTATCCGTTTCGGTTCCACAACCGGCGTCTGCTCGACCACAGTCGGCGCTGGCTTTGCCTGCGGCACAGTGGCCTTCGGCGTGGATTCGGAACTTCCCGAACCGCCTTTCCCGCCCTGGAGGAAATAGATCAGCAGAGCGAGCAGCAGCGTGCCAATCGTCCCCAGCACCGTCTTCGGTTTCTTTCCTGTTGTCTTCTTCATCGTCGTTTACTCCCCTGCCTTCTCCGAGCAAGTCTAGTTCTTCGATTCTGCCTTTAGCGAACCCGCCACCGGAAAACGTCAGCACCGCACCGATGCACACCAAGAAAAGCATGAGGTGGTTTTCTATGGAGTTTTCAGGAGAAATGAGTGGTTTTCAACTAAAATCAATATAATATAGTGTATATTTTGTCTATCCGCAGAACTGACGAAGCAAGGTCGTAAATTTTGCCTTGTGTGGAGTTCACCACGTGAACTGCGGAACTGGCCCCACAGCCAGGGAAGTCGTTCGTCTGGGCATTGTTCAAACTGTGTCCCCTTACGACAACGACCATGAATAATGCTGTTTCCAAGTGGCAGGCTCGCCACACATCCATCTTGAACCGCAAGCGTTTTTGGAATGCCCTCGTGCCCGCAATATTGCTGGCATTGGCAGTCGGGCAGATCTACGCCTTCACGATATTCTCGGACCCCATCGCCAAACGAATCGGAGTCTCACAGCCGCGCGTGCAATTCGCCTTCTCCCTTGGAATCTTCTTCCTTGGAATGGGAGCGGCATTCTTTGGGAAAATTGTCGAAAAGAATATTAGGCTGTCCGGATTTGTCGGACTTTGCCTATTTTTGTCCGGACTGTTGGTAACCGCCCTTGGCGTGCAAATCAAGTCCTTGTGGACGATTTATTTGGGCTATGGATTCATGGTTGGTTTGGGCACCGGCATCATCTACATCACCCCAGTGAAGACGCTGATGCTGTGGTTCCTGGACCACAAGGCAATCGCGGCGGCGGTTCCCATCATCAGCTTCGGACTGGGTTCATCCCTATGCACCTTGCTGGAAAAGGCGTTGAGAAACTGCTGTAGCACGGCAGGCATTTTCTGCGCCTTGGCGGGCATCTACGCCATTCCGATGCTGGCCAGCGCCCTCCTGCTCCACAAGCCGCTCAAGGCTCTCCGCGCCGACCGGCTACGCGCCAAAGATCCCGCCACCACGACAAGCGGCTTTACCTATGGGAAACTCCTTTCGAACGGCTGGTTCCTGCGTGCCTGGCTCTTCATGTTCCTGAACATCAGCTGCGGACTCTCCCTGATTCCGCTCTCCAAGCAACTGATGAACACCGTCGGGCTTCAAGAAGCCGCCATCACCCTGATTCTCACGGGCTGCGGATTGATGAACGGTGCCGGACGACTCATTTTCGCCTGGTGGAGCGACCGCCTGAAGCAACGCATCAACATCCTGCTCATCCTTTTGGCCATCTCGCTCGGCGTGATGCTTTTGCCGGCATTCCTCCCATTGGCAATCGGCTTGACGCTTCTGGTCATCAACGCCTGCTATGGCGCGGGTTTCTCCACCATCCCCGCCGTACTCGCCGACCATTTCGGCATGAACGACATCTCCAAAATCCACGGCGCAGTGCTTTCCGCCTGGGGCTTCGCGGGACTGGTGGGAAACCAGGTCTCCCTGCGTGTATTTGCGCGATGGGGTCTCATTGGCGTCATCGTCATGCTGGCGGGCGGCTATGCGCTGAATATTGTGAATGTCCTTACACTGCGAAAACGATAACTTCCGCACCGGCACCTTCCCATGAAAATCCGCATCTGATATGCTCTACGATTTGCCATCTCTGCCAGCGAAGGTGCAGCGACGTTCCCAGAACCACTACCTCACCTTCAATTTCATGAACGGACTCTCCTACCGTTGCGTGGGAGAGACCGTAGTCGTGCTGGCTGCCTTGGCAATGAAATGCCCAGACTACATCGTTGCGTTGCTCAGCGCAATGATGTTCCTCGGCTATCTCACGCTCCCGCTTGGACGCTTCACCTGCGCACGCTGGGGAGCCACCGTCACCCAGATGATCTTCTGGACGGCGAGGAACCTCGCAGCCTTGGGCATCGTGATCGCATCCGTGCTGTCAATAGTCGGCTGGTACCACACCGCCGTGGCACTGCTTCTGCTGTGTTCCTTTACCTTCTACGGTTGCCGGGCCGCCGGACTAGTC
>JAFXSU010000217.1 GCA_017525435.1 Victivallales bacterium | reverse complement strand
TGGATTTTCGAGATAGAGGTTTCCGCCAAAGTCCAGCATCATGCGTGTGATGCCTGCCTGGGTGAGCAGTGGTTGAACAAGATCCAGTGCGAGTCCCTTGGTCAGTCCGCCAAAATCCACGGACATATCCGCAACCGTCTTGGTGACGGTGTGCGTCTGCTCATCCAGCACCAGTTTGTCAAAGCCGACGCGATTTTGTGCTTCGGCGAGTTTTTCGGGCGAGGGGGGCTGTTCCGGTTTGGCGGCCGCTTGTTTCCAGAAGGACATCAGCGGTCCGACAGTGACATCGAATACTCCATCGGTCTGCCGATAAGCCTCTTGCGCGGAGGCGAAGGCCTGCCAAAGAAGGTCGCTGCATGGGAAAGGCGTATTGGCCGGTGCTGCATTGAAGTGCGCCAACTCGCTGTCTTCGTCGTAGCGGTTAAGGGTGGCGTGAAGCCGGTTGAGCAGCTGAATGGCCGAAGACGCCGCCTCAGATGTGACCTTCTCGTCACCCCACAGGGTAAGAGAGCAGTTGGTGTCGAAAGCGAATAAGATATAGGTATGGAAGGGGGCAGCCTGGGAAGCGGTCTTCACTGCCGTCGGCGGTACGGTGTTGCGGCGGTTGCAAGATGCCTCGCGGATAAGTACTCCAATGACCAGCAGGAAAACGCCGGTCCGCAAAGCAAGTCGCAGGATGATGGCGTTTTTCTGGGTCATCGGAAATCACGGCTCAGATGGCGGAACTTGGTCGGAGTCATTGGTGCCATCCGGAGACTGGACGGGCGGGGGAGCCATCGGTGGTTCGTTCGAGGCAGGGGAGTCCTCCTCGGGCTGACCGCTGGCTGCGCCTTCCTCTTCGCCTTGGGCCTGGAGAGCCTCCTCGATGGGGTCATCGAAGTCATGCGCCAGGTCGGCAGGCGACCGGCGAGAGGGTGGCTCTGGCAGTTCAAGCAATTCGTAAACCTCGTGGGCGGTAAGGGTTTCGCGTTCGAGCAAAGCCTGTGCGAGCTTTTCCAGCAGATCTCGGTGTTCGGTGAGAATCTGCGTGGCGCGGCCCTTTTGTTCCTCAATGATCCGGCGAATTTCGAGGTCGATCTCGCGTGCGGTTTCAGGGCTGAACCCCTCGGTTCGCGTGATGTCTCGCCCTAGGTAGAGATGCTCCTCATGTCCGACATAGTCGATGGCGCCAAGCTTGTCCGACATGCCCCACTTGCAGACCATCTGGCGTGCGATGTCGGTGGCCTGATGGATATCCTGACTGGCACCGGTGGAGATGTCCTGCATCACCAATTCCTCAGCGACACGTCCGCCGAAGGAAACGGCGATTCGGTCCAGCAACTCGTTGCGTGTGTAGCCATTGATGTCTCCTTCTGGAATGTACATCGTGGCTCCCAACGCAGTGCCGCGCGGGATGATGGTGATCTTGTGCAATGGCGTGGAATTGGGGCAGAAGAGTCCCACCAGGGCGTGGCCGCCCTCATGGTAGGCGGTGAGACGCTTCTCCTTGTCGTCCATGCGATGGCTTTTGCGCTCGCGGCCCCAGCTGACCTTGTCTCGTGCCTCCTCCAGTTCCTGCATTCCGACGGCATTGAGCTTGCGGCGAGTGGCCAGTAGTGCAGCCTCGTTGATCAGGTTGGCCAGGTCGGCACCAGAGAAGCCGACAGTGGCGCGGGCGATGATGCGAAGATCCACATCGTCGGCCAGCTTGGTCTTGCGGGCATGGACCTTGAGGATTGCGAGGCGTCCGCGCAGATCCGGAAGCGGGACCACGACCTGCCGGTCAAAGCGGCCTGGTCGAAGCAATGCGGAGTCCAGTACGTCGGCGCGGTTGGTGGCGGCCAGGACAATGACTCCCTGGTTGGTGTCAAAGCCGTCCATTTCCACCAGCAGTGCGTTGAGCGTTTGTTCGCGTTCGTCATGTCCACCGCCAATGCCGGTGCCACGTTGACGACCAACAGCGTCGATTTCATCGATGAAAATCAGTGCGGGTGTGTTTTTCTTTGCCTCCTCAAACATATCCCGAACTCGGGAGGCACCGACACCGACGAACATTTCCACGAAATCGGAGCCGGAGATGGAATAGAACGAGGCGTTGGACTCGCCGGCGATGGCTTTGGCCAGGAGGGTCTTGCCTGTTCCAGGGGGACCGACCAGCAAGGCACCGTGGGGGACATGTGCACCGAGGCGGGAATAGCTCTGCGGGTCTTTCAGGAAATCAACGAACTCCTGCATTTCCTCCTTGGCCTCCTCGCAACCTGCGACATCCTTGAAGGTGGTGGGATTCTTGCCGGGATCCACCTTCCGTGCACGGGACTTGCCGAAGGTCATGCCACCGGGACCGGCTGCGCGCATTTGGCGAATGAAAATGAAGTAGAAGAAGGCAATTAGCAGCACCGTGGGCAGGAGCATGTACACCAGATTGGTGAATGTGTTGGATTCCGAATGTGCCTCGAAATTGCGGGCATGTTGACGGATAAGCGTATCCAACGCATCTGAATAAACCACCTGAGTGGTAAATTGCCGCTCCTCGTCCGTTTCATCCTTGAAGACACCGTTGAGCTGGCGGATAAGGCCGGAACCGCTGTCGGTAAGCACCAATTTCTGGATATGCTGCCGACAAAGATGGAATTCGAACTCCGTCTGGGTAAGCACCGTGACCTGTTTTCTGCCGTGCCGACTGTAATAGCCCAGCAACGGTACAAGAATCAGCAATGCCAGCCAAAACAGATACTGCCAAGGCGCAATCGGCGGACGAGGCTGCTTGTGCGGAGGTGGAGCAGGGTCATGCGGGGGCTTGGCAGCCGGCGGTTGACGGTCTGGATGGGGGGAATTGCTCATCGGATTTTAAGATAGCGCGCCAAATTTAAAACGCCTGACGACAGTCTGGCACGACAATCATCAGGCGCACGGCTACAATTGCTGACAAGTTCTGGAGGCTTCTGCCGTTACTTCTTGAGCAAGAAGAACCAAGCAAGCAAACCTAATACCAGGATGCCAAGCACGACCAGAATAACATTGATGATGACCGTGTGGCTACGGTTTTCACGCAGGGAGTTGTTGTGTTTGGCGGCGAATTTTGTACCCAGGTTCTTGAGCTGGGGCTTGTTGAGTTCGCCTGTGCCAGTATCCTCAAGGTTGATGACCGAGATGGTGCGGCTTTCCGTGTGGTCGCCTTGAATGTCATCGTAAAGGATTTCGATTCCACCGACTTGGAGGAGGTCGCCATTCTTCAGCTTAATGGAATCCTCGTTGGAGACCTGCTGGTCGTTGACCTTGGTTCCGTTGGTGGAATTCTCGTCCCGAATTGCGTAGCTGTTGTCGTCCAGCTTAACGAGAGAACAGTGCTTTCCGCTGATGGTTGGATCTGCGATACAGATGTCGCAACTATCGGATCTGCCGATAGTATATTTGTCCAATGTCAAGGAAAACGCAGTTCCCCTCATCTGTTCGGAGAGGATAAACAGTTTTGGATTGCCCATAATCTTTTGTTTTGGTAAAGGATGAACGGAAAAATTCAAAAATTCCGGCTTTCAGTCGGTCAAGAAAACGGAATCCTTTATGTGCATTAGCATATTTTAGTCTTTCCTTTGGAATTCGCCACCTGTGGAAAGAAAAAATATGCTTTTTTTTGCTTTTAGGGGTTGATTTTTGTGAAAAGTTTGAAAAAAGTCGCGTTTTGGCGTTGGCAAGTCCGAGTCATTGGGGTTGATGGAAATCGGGGAATTTTTGGCGGAGCCTCGCCTCCTCTTCGTCGGCCGCCCGGTCCTGGTGCTGTTCACGGAGGATTCGGATGGTCAGTTGCAGAGCCAGTGGCGAATAGATTTCATCGGTCTTGAGAATACCCGCCAAGGCGGCGGTGGACTTGGCGGCGGCGAGGTCATGTCGGCATTCGTAGAGGTACTGCGCCTTGACCCACCAGGCCCGTGTGGCGGTTCGGGTGGTGAAGACCGCCGGTCGGTCCTTTTCCAGCGCCTGGTCCACATTCATCAATGTCAAGTCGTATTCTTTGGCACGCAAGTAGATTTCCGCCAGTATGGCATAGGCGTCGGCTGGGACGCTTTTGCCTTGGCGTTCATACTCCTTGGCTAGTGTCTCCAAACGCTGTTTGGCATTTTCGGGGGTGCTTAGCAGTTCGAGTTCTGCCAGACGCAATGTGGCGTGGAGCAACTGGGTTTCGGTGGCATCCGGTTGCAAACGCAGGCGTTCCCAGGCAGACTTGGCAAAGTCTGGGCGGTGATTTGCAGAACAGTAGTCGGCCAGCTCCTCGCAGCTCTGCGGAGGCAGTGGCAGGCGCGTCGAGGCAAAGAACTCAGGAAGGAGTGCGAACAATTCCTCTGTGCGCTTCCCGACGAGCAGCAGCCGGAGTTGCGTGGGCAGCAGCCGTGTTCGCGCGTCGCCAGGCAGTTCCGGCATTGCCAGAGCCTGCCCATAGCAATTGGCCGCCTGGTCGTATTGTTTCGCCTGGAGGAAATGGTTGCCCATTCGGGTAAGCCATAC